>JADFPW010000014.1 GCA_022562105.1 Planctomycetota bacterium | reverse complement strand
AGGTAGGAGTCCTGCATCTCTTCGACGACGGACTGGTTTTGGATACGTTCTGGGGCGTCGGCCATGTATGGTTTCCGGTTAGTTCCTGGGAATCATTTCGAACGTCGGCATTGTAGATGGACGGACGACGGACCGCCAGTTGGAGAGCACTCTGCCTGCCCCCAGAATCAGCGTGATGGGTGGCACGGTCTGGTATCCCAGGCAGTGACGTACGGGAGATATTTCTTAGCCCTCGCCACGGCCTGGAGTACCAGACCGTGCCACCCGGAAGCTGGTCGCGGCCCTCTTGCCCGGCTAGTCTGCCCAGCCGGACCGCACCACGGACCGTCCCCGTCGCCACCAACGGATCGGGAGGCCCAACCGCCGACGGGTACCGAAAGAACTGATGCCAGGTGACAGAACAGCCAACCAATTTTCTGGGCTTGGGGCCTCCACTCAGCGACTACGCCCGAGCACGGGTCGCCCTGTTGCCGATTCCCTACGACGCGACGGCCAGCTACCGGGCGGGCACACGACACGGGCCGGCATCGATCATCGAGGCGTCCCAGCAGGTCGAATGGTTTGATGAGGAACTCGGCCGGGAGTTCCACCGGTGCGGGATCGCCACGCTCGAACCGGTGCCGACGGTCGTCGCAGGCCCGGAAGCCATGCATCGGGCTATCTACCGCCGAGCCCGGCGCGTGATTCGAGACGGGAAGTTCCTGATCGGCGTAGGTGGCGAGCACGGCATCACGTCGGCCCTGATCCGGGCGACAGCCCAGCGTCACCGCAGGCTGTCCGTCCTGCAGATCGATGCTCACACCGACCTGCGCGACACCTATCAGGGTAGCGGATACTCGCACGCCTGCGTCATGCGCCGGTCTCTGGACTACGTGAACCGGATCACCGCCGTGGGGATTCGCTCGATGTCGCTCGAAGAGCATCGGTTCGTGAAGAAGGCCGCCGCAGCGGCGTCCGGATACTCGATCACCGTCGTGGAGGCTAGCGATTGTCGCCGCGACAGCGAGTGGATCGAACGGGCCCTCACCGGCCTGGGCGAGACGGTCTACGTCACTATCGACATCGACGGTTTTGATCCCGCGTATGCTCCTGGTACCGGCACGCCCGAACCCGGTGGTCTGGATTGGTTTCAGGTAACCTCCCTGCTACGTCGAGTCGCCGGCGAGAAGCGAATCGTTGGAGCGGACCTGGTGGAAGTTCTGCCGCTGCCGGGTCAAGCGATCACCGAGTTCCTCGCCGCCCGGCTGATCTACAAGCTCATCGCCTACATCGAGTCCGCCCGACGGTCGGCGTAGACCCTGCCACAAAGTAGCCCGCCTTCGGTCCGCGTATGGCGGCTCGCCTCGCCGGCGGTGAATCCGTTGAGTTCGATCGCAGGTCCGCGAAAACACCACGCGAACCACTCCTGAGCCGCGGACTAAAGTCCGCGGCTCGCTTGCCCCGGAGGGGAGAGGTTGGAGTTTGCCGCATCCGTGGAACCTATCGTAAGCATTCCTCCGGAGGGAACTACATGATCGCAGAAGCACCTGTCCATGGTCTTCCGGAAATGAAACTCGAGTTGGTTCGATTCCTCGTCGCCGCCCGGAAGCGATCGTCCGTCAGCCTGGGCGGACGCCGCCGGGCGGGGGAGCGACATCGTCGAACCTGGCCGTTGGTGGTCACCATGGGGCCCGATGACGACGAGCCTCAATTCTCCGCCGCCATGCATGACGCCTCGCCGGAGGGAATCGGATTCCTCTTCGATCGCCGCCTGAGGGTGGGTAGGACTCTTTATCTGAAGCTGTTCGGATACATGGACTCGCCGTTGCGGATACCGGCCGTGGTCCGCCACGTCACGCCTCGCCCGCACGGATACCTCGTCGGTTGCGAATTCGCGGTGGACACCGACGAGGTGTACGCGCTGCTGGGCAGCTGCCTTGGCGGCTAGTTGACCCGCTGATGAAGTAATCGCCCTGGGAAACGCCGGACCAACGGCGAACCTTCGCTGACGGCCCTCTCGCATTGACGTAAAAAAGGGGCGGAGGCGGGCGCTACTCGCGCCAACTGCGCGATTCGCGCCCTGCCTCATCGCCGCCCCGTCGGAGACTTACTGAACTACTCGCACGGGCCGAAACGGGCCAATACGAAACCACTGTCCAGCGGATCCACTTCTCCGTCGCCGTTCTGGTCGGCGGTATCACAATCCGGATCACCCACGCCTACCTCACAACCGAACCGGGCCAGGACGAACCCGCTATCCAGCGGGTCGACCGTGCCGTCGCCGTTGGCATCGCCTTCGCACGGTTCCTCATCCGACGGCGTCGCACCATAGGTGTGAGACACGGAGAGGGTCGTGCTCTCGCCCGGCCCGAGCGCGATCTCGAAGTCCATACCCATAAAGGCGTCGGTCGGATCCGTAGCCCCTGGCGGGAGGGGACCGCTCAGGCCGTCGGTATCGTAGCCCACACCGGCAATGTGGTTCCGCCAACTCTCCGGGATGCCGTACGCCTCCCAGACCTGGACATCGGTTCCGAAGGCGTAGGCGGGCGGCCCGCCTGCCGGCTCCACGCCGTGCTTGCCGCCGTAGTATGCTCCGCCCGTGGGGCTGCTCAGCGTGACTGCGGTGACCCCTGGAGCGGTCGGCTCCTGCTGGAAGACGTGCCGATCTCCACCGCCCGAGTTGGTGGTTGTACCGGCCTCATCGTCGCCGAAGTCGCCCTCCCACACCAGATCGCCATCGTACGCCCGGACCAGGGTGAACGAAATCGCGCCAGTCCCGTTGTTGGTGATGATATACACCTGCTCGATAATCGCCACACCGGCACCGTCCGAACTGACGGTCTGTGTTAGATCGAAAGCCAACTCAACCGACCCCTCCCGGAACACCCGGAACGAGCTGGTCAACGTGTCGTCCACTCCGTCGTCGTTGGTGTCGCTGGCGACGTTCTCCGCGGTGACTTCGCGATTGAGCGAGCTGTCGGCGGCAAAAACACCCTGCCAGTCCGCGTTGTCCGAAAGCAACTCCCTTCGGGTGGGAGGGTCGAACAAGAAGAACCCGCTGGTAAACGCCGCCTGGGCCAGGTCATGGTCGACGGGATTGAAATGGTCGTCGTTGGGACCCTCGCCGCCTGCAAACGGAACGGCCCACGAACCGTACTCGTCTGGAGCGATGTCCAGGTATCCGTCTACTCCTGTGCTCGCACCGGTGGCGATGCGGATAGGCCCCGCGCCCGCCAGGGCGGACGACAGTACCAGCGCCGCCAACGCGCACGTTAGACCTACAACTGAAGCTTTTTTCCTGATCATGATTCCTCCTCCGCGTTGTGTTACGCTACGCACGCATAGCCGGCGTAGCCAAAGTTGAACAGCCATCGACGCTCGCGGCTGTTCCAAAAACCGACGCTTGATTGGAAATGCCAAACCCGCCGCGCACCACTCGCAAGGGATCAACGACCTGCATACTTGCTCGCCGAGTCCGCCCTCCACATTCTTGCCAACTGTGGCCCCTACCACCTCCTGCCCAACCATGCCCCCAGCGGCAGCACACCGGACGCTAGGTTTCGCGAAGTAAGGAGAGAGCCGGGCAGCGGGCGCTGAGCACGCTGGAGGCGCGCTTCATGCGCCGGCGCCTTGCTACCCCGCTAGGGGTCCGCTCGACTAGTAGTCGCACGGGCCGAAACGGGCCAATACGAAACCACTGTCCAGCGGATCCACTTCTCCGTCGCCGTTCTGGTCGGCGGCATCACAATCCGGATCACCCACGCCTACCTCACAACCGAACCGGGCCAGGACGAACCCGCTATCCAGCGGATCGACCGTGCCGTCGCCGTTGGCATCGCCTTCGCAGGGGACGTCTTCCACTTTCAACGTGAGTTCAAAGTCGTCGTAGTAGACGGAAGTCCCAGAGAACGCGAACAGGTCAATGGCTCCGATGCAACCGCCGAGCGGACAGCCGCTATCGGTGCCGAATACCCCGGCGGTCCATGAATATATGCCCATCACCGTACCGTTGTATGACAAGGTTACCGAATCGCCGTCCAGGTCGATCTCGGCCTCGATCAGGTTCCACGCGTCCGCAATCCACATCACGCCCGGGGTCCCGTTATCGGCCGCACCGCAATCGCAGTGGACTGTTCCGTCGTTTTCGACCTGCATCTGGATCGACCACTGATAAGGGCCACCGTCGTTGTACTCCTTCTGTACGATGAAGTACTGACCGTTGGGGGCGTTCATGATGCCCGGCACATACTGCCACACCGTCAGGTTCCACACGCCGCTGTCATGGCCGCTAAAGGGGTATACCAAGTCGGACGCGGTGCGGATATCCACCGACTGCAGCCCACCGGTGGTATGGTTCTGCACCTGCGTAACGAACGCACCGGCACCGGAACTCCCGTCCCAACCCTGCCAGCCGCCCTGGCCGTGCATTTGGCTGCCGTTGGCATACGACTCGAAGTCGTCGCTCCAATTGCCTCTACGCGAAGCGTTGGCCGAACCTTCGTCCTGATCTTCCTGAACCTGCAGACTGGCGGCCTCGTCGGGGCGCGGTGCGACGTCGGCCCGAGCGTTTGAAGCAGTCCAACAAACACTGGCCGCGATAATGAAGGCGCCCAATCCAATCATCCGCACATGACATGACCTAAGCTCTACATGCTTCATCGTAATCCTCCTGGACATTGTGTTACGCTACGCACCGGGCGTAGCCAAAACTGAACAGCCATCGACGCTCGCGGCTGCTCCAAAAACCGACGTTTGATCTGAAGTGCTTCGACCCATGCGACATTCCTGCATGGGTGCAACGAAATGCAAACCTCCTTTCCCGATCGCGTTCAATGGCATCACCAGGGCCATCGCCGACGCCGATCGAGGTGACCTGGCGACGACGATCGCGCAGTCGTGTCTGCGAGAACCGGCCTGCCCAACGGACAGAGACGGGCTCAGCTTCCGATTCTGCGCAATACGGATCAGGAGCCGCGACACCCCAAGAAGGAAGTACGTTCGGCGAATCACCAGGCAGCGGTATCGAGTTCCGCCGCGGCGCTACGCCTCAACTCCTGAGCCTCGCTTGACCTTGGGGAGGCTGCATGCTCCCCTCACTGTTTTGCGACACACGACGCAGTCGCCAGTATAGCACACGCCCGGTGGTACTTACAAGCGACGCGGGATTCCGAGCTCAAGGCCCTTAGCGGGGTTCCTGAGGCCATTGGGACGGCCCAAACGGGGCAAAACGCCGCTGAGCCCCAGACCGTCATTCCCGCCGCCGGAACACGGCGACGATGTCACCACAGTGGTCCGGCGTGGGTTCTATCGGACGGTCCAGATCGTACTTGCGGCTGGTGAGCGTAAGGAGCTCGAAGTCGCCGTTGATCTCGAACAGGGCTCGGAACGATCCCATCGTGTAGTCTCGCATCTCATCGTCGGTAACGAGTTCGTACTCGCGACCGTTGGACTCGGTGACGCGCAGGATCGAACGAGCAATCGACGTGCCGGGCGTCTTGCCCGGCCGGCCGGGGGCAAAGACGCGCGTTTCGACCCTGGTGCCTGCGCGCTCCAGCGTCCAGCGTTCTTCATGGGTTTCCAGCGGCGGCTTCTCGCCGATGTCCAGGCCGATGACCAGCAGGCCACCAAAACGCAGACCGGATGCGAATTGCTGTGCCCCGCGCGCAGCCATCTCCGCGGACGCGAGCAGGCGGAAGCTATCGATCAGCGTAATGATCGCATCGACGGGTTGGGATGGCATGAACGCGCACGCGTCACCAAGGGTCAACTCGACTTCCACGCCCGCCTCCCGCGCCCGAAGGCGCGCATACTCAACTGCGCCCGGCACCAGATCAACTCCCGTAACGAGGTAGCCACGCCGGGCCAGCTCGATGGCGATGCGTCCCGTCCCACAGAACGGCTCGTAGACTCGCTTGACTTCGCCGTCCGCGAATCGTTCAAAAGCGGCTTCAACGAAGTCCACCTCCGTGACCGGATCCCATCCGAACGCGATATCGTACCAGCGCGGGTGTTCGTACCAATTGGCCTGGATCGTTTCCATGCAGACGATCGTAACGATCGGTGGGCGGCGCGTCATCGCCGCCTGGCTTGCTGTGCGCCGAGGGAGACGCCGCTTCTCGGTGAACCGTGACTCAGGAACCGGTTACGGGCAGCGATAGATTCCGCCCGGGGTCTTGGCATTCGAAGAAATGTACGCGATTCATGTCTACCTGCAGGTCGATCGACTCATCTTCCCGAATGTCCGTCCGGGCATCGGTCCGGCACACGATGGTGTGGCCCTGCGCGGTTTCCCCATGCACGTCCATGCGGTCGCCCAGGGGTTCGACGACTCGCACCGTGACGCGAAGAGACGAGTCCGGCGGAGCATCCGACGCCAACCTCAGCACCTCGGGTCGAATCCCCAACACGATGGGCTCATCGACCAGCCCAGCCAGCCTGTGGCTGTGGGCGGGGGAGATTGATAGCCGACAAACCCCATCCTCAAAAACCAGCCGATCATCCCGACGCACGATGCGCCCGTCCAGAAAGTTCATCGGAGGCATCCCCATGAACCCCGCCACGAACCGGTTCACCGGCCGCTCGTACACCTCAAACGGTGAGCCGCACTGGTGAATCATACCGTCCTTCATGACCACCACCCGGTCGCCCAAGGTCATGGCCTCCTCCTGATCGTGGGTCACGTACACGGTCGTGGTTTGGATCCGACGATGCAGCTGCTTGAGCTCCGCTCGCATTTCGACGCGGAGCTTGGCGTCCAGATTGGAGAGCGGCTCGTCGAAGAGAAACGCCTTGGGCTCGCGCACGATGGCCCGCCCCAGGGCGACGCGCTGGCGTTCACCGCCGGACAGCGCTCGTGGCCTTCGGCTGAGCAGACCGTCCAGGCCCAGCATGGTCGCCGTCTCTCGCACACGATGTTCGATCTCCTGGCGCTCCTGCCGAGCTAGGCGATAACGCCCCGGGGCCAGCAGCGCGAACAGCGGATTCCCCCACCCGCCATGGCGCCGCCGCATCATCAGGCCGAACGCCAGGTTCTTGTAGACGGTCATATGCGGGTAGAGGGCATAGTTCTGAAAGACCATGGCGATATCGCGATCCTTGGGGGCGACATCGTTGACCACTCGATCGCCGATACGGATGGTTCCCGCGGTCGGCTCCTCCAGGCCGGCGATCATTCGCAACGACGTGGTCTTGCCGCACCCGGACGGACCGACCAGGACGAGAAACTCCCGATCCCGAATGTGCAGACTCACCCGGTCTACCGCCCGGACATCGCCGGGAAACGTCTTGGAGACATTGTCGAATACCACCTCGGCCATCGAGCTTGTCGTCTTGGTCAGTAGGCCCCTATCGGTGGGTCATTCTGCCCCACCGTCCCATTCACGGGCAAGGGAACAACGAAGGACTTACGGGGACGCGCGTAGTTGGTCAAGCGGTCCGACCGCGGAGGTGTGATTAGGTGACGGCACCCATGAGCGAATCACCCGGTTTCGACAAGCCCAGGGATCGCAATCCCTGGGTCGCGTTGCACGACGCGCGTGTCCGCCATCCGCTGTTCAGGACGGCAACCCGTTGCCCAAGACGTCTTCCATGGCGTCGCAAAAGCGATCCAACTCGGCCGTCGTCGTGTAGACGCTGGGTGAAACTCGGATCCCCTCGAACTCCTCGTGCTTGATGACCGCGGTCAGGATGCGATGTTCCTTCCACAGCCAACTGTTCAACTCAGCCGAGTCGACGCCGTCAATCTGGACGTTGGCAATCCCGCAGGCCAACCCGGGTCGTAGGCTGGTGTGCAGGTGGACGCGATCATGCTGGAGCAAACGATGGGCCCAGGTGTCGCGGAGGTAGACCAGGCGGGCTTGCTTGCGAGCCGGACCGATGCCCTGGTGAAAAGTCAGCGCCTCCGCAATGGCTAGATAGTTCGCCGCCGGGTGCGTGCCGATCTCCTCGAACTTGCGGATGTTGTCATCCATGCTCTCCGGAGCGGCCATCATGGGCCACAGGTTGGCGATCTTGTCGCGACGAACGTAAAGCATCCCCGTACCGTGGGGGGCGAACAGCCACTTGTGCAGACTGCTGGCGTAGTAATCGCAATCCAGGTCAGCCAACGTGAAGTCAAAATGGGCCAACGCGTGAGCACCGTCCACGATGACCGGGATCCCCTTGGCCCGGGCCATCGCGACCACGCGACGCACCGGCATGATCTGGCCGGTCAGGTTGATCGTGTGGCACATGAGAATGAGTTTCGTCTTGGGCGTGATATTGCGCTCGAAGCGTGACACCACTTCGTCGGGA
Source organism: Planctomycetota bacterium (assembly GCA_022562105.1). Lineage (GTDB taxonomy): Bacteria > Planctomycetota > Phycisphaerae > UBA1845 > UBA1845 > JADFPW01. Next base: position 15,909 of record JADFPW010000014.1, on the reverse strand, counting down.
TCCTCAGCCGGCACGGGGATCGAAAACTGACGCAGCACGATCCCCTCTCGGCGCTGCCGTTGCTTGAGCGTGTTGACCATGCGCGGATAGTCCTGGTTGGTGGTCAGCACCTCGTCGCCCGGCTCGAGGTCGAGTCCGAACAGACAGATCTGGAGACTCTCCGAGGCGTTGCGCGTAAACGCGACCTCTTCCGCATCGCAACCAAACTGGCGGGCGAAACGCTCACGAACCGCCTCGCGCTGCGGCTCGAGAATCTGCCACATGGTGTAAGGCGGCGCCGTGTTGGAGTAGTCAAGATGTCGCTTCATCGCCTCCTGAACGATACGCGGCGACGGACTGACCCCGCCGTTGTTCAGGTTGACGATGGATCGATCCACGGTGAACGCCTGGCCCACCTGAAACCAGAGGCTCTCGTCGCAGGCGATCTTGTCTGAGGGATCGGAGCGTTGGCCCAATTCCTGCAACGCCTCCGCCGCCCGGGCCATCCGGCGGGGGTCGAGTACCATGCTGCCCGTCAGAGCGAACGCGGCGACGGGGTAACCGATTGCGCCAATGAAGTGTCGTCTGGTCACCATAATACAATTCTCCGTGTTGAACTAAATTCTAGCGGCCACAAGAGCACTGGTGGACAAGCCACCAGTGGCACCCTGGACGGTTGTCAGAGCGCAGCCTAACATCGTGGCCGGAATATCTGAAATGCAACACTGCACAATCAGAATACATGCGGTCCTTGGGCGGGCGTCACGCCGCCCCTTAACACCGGTTGAACACCGGTGCCACACAGGAGTGCCACGGGTGCCACTGGTGGCTTGTCCACCAGTGCCTCAGCGCTATGTCCTGCAACTCGCAATCGCTTCCCTGGCATTGTTCATCGGGTCATGCACCGTTCAACCCGATGATACCGGCGTAGCCAACCGCAACGACAACTCGTCGCCCGTCGACGACGATTCACCTACGCCGGACGCTTCCGCACCGAAGCGTTTCTGGTTCGGCCTCGAATACGCCGTCACCGGCCTGGGCGAGATCTATTCCGGGACGGGGGCCATCACCGCCAAACCGATGCCCGCACTGATGGAGTGGGGCAGACTGCAGCCCAACGAAGGCGATGCCATTTCGTGGAGTCAATCTGACGATCTCATCGCCGAGTACCAACAAGCGGGGTTTGAGAACATGCAGCTCCTGACCGAGGCCAAATCGCCATGGGCCTCGCGTGACACCAGCCTGGTAGCGGAAGACATTCGCCCGAAGGAGGAGTTCGAGGACGAGTACGTCGAGTTCATCCGGGCCATCGTCGAGCGGTACGACGGCGACGGCGTCGACGACATGCCTGGATTGCTTTATCCGATTCACATGTGGGGGATTGAGCGCGAGTTCACCGAGTTCACCCCCGGAAGCGGCTCGGACTACGTCGAACTGTTGGCCCTGACCGCGCCGGTTATTCGTGAAGCCGACTTCGAGGCTGAGATCATGCTCAATGGACTGCTGATGTGGGACATCTTCGAGGGCAACCCGGATGATGAAGAGGTGGCCGCCCGATTGGCCAACCCGCCGTTCGGGCAGCGCAAGGACATCAGCGACGTATCGATCCTGCTCGACGCACACGAGTACTACGACGTGATCGACTTCCACAGCTTAGCCAGCTACACCGAGATACCGGCTTGCCTGCGCTGGCTCCGACAGGAGATGGAAGCCCGGGGCATCGAGCGCCGGGTCTACATCGGCGACGCGCTCCCCTCCTCACCGCTGATGGGGTACGGCGTTGAGTCCTGCGCGGAGGAGTCGTTCCTGGCCGTCAATTTCTTGCCGACCACATCGGAAACACGCTGCGAAGCCGCCACTCTGATCGCGTACCTGCGAGGGCCGAATAGCTCCGACCACGAAACCGCTCACCAGTGGCTCGAGCGCGACGTAGCCATCAACCTGATCCGGCGCTTTGTCGTCGCCGCCGGGGAGGGTGCGATCGGGGTCAACGTCGGCAACCTGGAAGATTGGGTTCTCACCGTCGGGGCTGGCACGTCACAGTTCATGGGACTGATCGATACGTCCGTGGAGGTTGACTTCCCCGACACCAGCACGACTGAGCGCGTGCCGGGCGACGTTAGGCCGGGCTTCCACGCCGTCGCCCTGGTCGTCGAGCACTTGCAGGGATTCCACGAGGTGACCCGACTCGACGTCGGCGAGAACATCTGGGCATACGAGTTCAGTTTTCCGGATCGTTCGGTCACGGTAGCCTGGTACGACGACCGGCAATTTCACGGCTTGCACGTCGCACCGCCGACAGCGGCCGCTTCAATTCCCTGGCCCCATTCGGAAACGGTGACCGCCATCGCCCCCCCGCTGACCCGCGGTGAAAGCACCGGGTTCACCACCACATTCGACGTGGTAGATGGTCAAATCGACATGACGCTTAGCGATGTACCCGTCTTCCTCACTGACCGCCCATGACGCCCGAACCCAAAAGACGAGCCCCCGGAAATCCCCGGGGTGGCACGGTCTGGTACTCCAGGCCGTGGCGGTAGGGGCGGGACTTCCTACCGCTGGGGATCCGCCTGCGTCGAGTAGGCGTGGTAAGTGCTTGGCAGACAGGGTTCTCGGTTCCGCGGACAAACCGTTTTATCCTGCCCCCTGAACCCTGCCCCCGGCCCTTGTCTCCGGGCCGATTTGGTGTATGCTGAGCGCCGGCTGCACGGAGGCACTTGTCATGGCTAAGGGACGGACTGGCCCGGCACTCTACGAACTTATTCGCAAGGCCAGTGAGGGCGGCGGACAGGGTCGATTGGACACCCCCAAGTGGTGGCGCAGCGGCCCCAAGGAGGTAACACTCGCGAAACTGCCGGTGGCGAAACGTCCCAGCGATACCGTGGAATGCGCAGCTGAGCGAGACGCCGAGCCGCCGGTGAGGGTCACTCAAGTTCCCAAGCCGGTCGAAGCGGCCGCAGATGAGCCCGTCAAGGCACCGGCTGCGGTGGAGTTCGAGGGCGGGCGATTGGTGGTTTCGGTGAACACCGTGGCCGCCGCTGCCGTCATCGTCGGGTTGCTGATACTGGTGGCTGGGGTGTTTCTCGCGGGCCGCAACGTCGGTTTGGACAACGGCCTCGCAGAAGGATACCAGGCCGGGCGGGAGTCGATTCGGGCGGAAACCACCGACGAGATCGAGCTGGCCCGTATGTCGGCCGCGACTGACGAGAATCTGTTCGGCGACGTGGGCGATTCTCCGGTGACCCGGGACCCGCGCGGTTCGTCGCCTGCTTCAGAATCGGCGAAGGCGAGCGAATCGCCGGACGGCGTGGTCGAGTGGATACGGGGGTACACCTACATCGCGGTCCAGGATTTTGGTGTCGGCCAGCGTCAGGCCGCCTTGGACGCACAGGCCTTCCTTCGGGAACGCGGGGTGGACACCTCGATCGTCGAGTTGTCGGGTAACTACCCGTATCGCTTGGTGACCACGCGGGGATACAACCGGACGGATCCGGCCCAGAAGCAGCGGCAGGATGCGTTTCGGACGCAACTGGAGGCGATGGGAAGTGAGTATTCAAAAGCGGGCGGGCGTTACGCTTTGAAGGGATATCTGGTCACGTTGACACAAGATAGTTGGTAGAGGGTATTGACGAATGTCGTTGGACAAGACACTAAAAAGTAAGAGCACCCTGGCGCGTCATCGCAACGTGCTGAATCGGGCCGAGCGAATCGAGCGACTCAAGGAGCTGGACAAGTGGACCGAAGACCAGAGTCCGTTCGGACTCCCCAAGGTCGGCCATCGCAAGGCATCCGTCGGCGGCAAAGACAAGGCCAAGAAGGCGGAAGATGAAGCCACCGCGGCCACTCCTGAGGCCGAGGGTGAGGCCAAGAAAGAAGCGTAACCGTGCCGGTGGCATCGGACTTGCCCAACATGCTCGCCGGCCGAATGAACTCGCTCCCCTCGTCGGGGATCCGGCGCGTCTTCGATCTAGCGGCCGCGCTGAAAGATCCCATCGACCTCTCGATGGGCCAGCCGAATTTCGATGTGCCCGAGCCCATCAAGCAGGCGGCCATCTCGGCCATACGCGACGGGTACAACGGGTACACCGTCACCCAGGGCATTCCCGAGCTGCGCGAACGAATCTCGCGATCGCTGGCCCAGGAGTTTGATTGGCAGCCGTCGGTCCTGGTGACCTCGGGTGTGTCCGGTGGGCTGACGTTAGCCTTGATGGCGACCATCAACCCGGGCGACGAGGTGATCGTCCCAGATCCCTATTTCGTTTCCTATCCACATCTGGTCGAGCTCTGCGGTGGGAAAGCCGTCACCGTCAGCCTCTACGATTCTTTTCGCCTCGACCCTCAACGCATCGCCAACGCCCTGACGGACCGCACCAAGGCGATCATGGTGAACTCGCCGGGCAATCCGACTGGTACGGTCCATGCTGCTGAAGATATCGAAGCCGTCAGCCGGTTGGCCCGGGATCGCGGGCTGCTGGTCATCAGCGATGAGATCTACAACCGCCTCTGTTACGACGGCCCGGCAAGCAGTCCGGTCCAATTCGCTCCTGAGCAGACGCTCCTGCTGCGTGGATTCGGAAAGACCTACGGCATGACCGGGTGGCGGATGGGATTCGCCGCCGGGCCGACCGACATCATCGCCGCCATGGCCAAGCTGCAACAGTACACGTTCGTGTGTGCTCCCCACATGGCTCAGCGAGGATGCCTAGCCGCCTTCGACACCGACATGACCGATCAGATCGACGCCTACCGCCGGAAACGCGACTTGGCCGTCGCCGAACTGGCCAACCACTTCGAGTTCGTAGCCCCGTCGGGCGGCTTCTTCGTCTTCGCCAAGGTTCCCAAGCGGTATGAATCCGGCGAGCGTTTCATGGAGGCCGCCTTGGCCAAAAACGTCCTGCTGATTCCGGGCCACGCGTTTAGCCGGCGAGATACCCACTTTCGGATCTCCTACGCGGTCGATAATGAACGCCTTCGCCGCGGGTGTAGCATCCTTCGCGATCTGGCCGGCTGACCGCAATCCACCCGTCCGTCCGGTTTTATGGCGTTCGAGTCGTCAGACTCGGGCATTCCTGCCAGTATTCCAAACGTTGGATCGGCGAGTGACTATACTGGAGAATGAGACGAATACAGCCCAGGAGGGGAGCATTGTCCGTATCCACAGGCCAGCGAACCCGTAAGAAACTGATTGAACTGCTCAAGTGCAAGGGCGAGTTGACCGCCGCCGCGCTGGCATCGCACCTTGATCGGTCCGTCGCAGCCATCGGCCGGCACTTGCGATCGTGTGTGCGCGAGGGGCTCGTGCAATCACACCCGGTGCGCAGACAGACGGGCCGGCCACTCTTGTTATATTCCCTCACCGTTCACGGCGCGGCGATGTTCGGCCAGCGCTACGAGAAGACCGCCCTGGAAATACTGGCCCAAGCCAAGGCGATCGGAGGACCGGAGCTGGTCACCGAGCTGCTGACCCGGCGGCAGGAAGCCCTCATGAAACCATGTCAGATGCAGGCCCAGGGGATGAACACGCTCGACACTGTTCGCTTGGTGGCTGCAAAGCTGAACGAGGACGGATACGCGGCCGAAACTGAATCGGACAACGGCCGGGGAATCCGGTTGACCATTCGACATTGTCCGGTGCCGGCCCTCGCCCAGGCTTATCCGGAAGTCTGCCGCCTGGAGTTCGAGTCGATTTGCCGGATCGCGGGCCCCGAGGCGTCGGTCACGGTGTGTTCGAACATGTCGGGCGGTGACTCGTGCTGCATGTACGAGATAAGTCCCGTCGATTCGCGGCCACCCGAGTCGCCGATCGCCTCGTCGAATCGTGCAGGTTCGCCATGACCCCGATCGGCTCGGCCAAACCCAGGGGTGGGGGCGATCGGCGGAACGATCAGGAACGGATGTCGTCACCGGCCGTTTGTTCGGCGGGCCCGTACGGTCTGCGGCCGTTGGCGTCGATCGGTGGTGGGTGAAACGCACGGTGATACGGTTGGCCGTTACCGAATAGCACCAACTGCCGATCAAGTTCCTCGATCAGTCCGCCGTCGCCCACCCCAACGGCTCGCCGCCTGGCCGTCGTCGCCGCTTCAATCGCCCGCTCAAAATCCCCCGACTCAGCCCAGGCCACCGCCAACGTTTGGTAGGCCCGGGCATCGTCTGGGTCGGCGGTCTGGCATACGCCCTGGGCCAGGCGAATCGCCTCGCCCCCGTCCCGAAGATCGCCGACCGGGCTGGTGGCTAGAAGCCAAGCCAAATGGGCAGCCAGCGGAGCGTGGCTGGGATTTCGCGCCGCCCCGACCCGGAGAACCTCGACGGCCTCACGCTCGCGGCGGCGATCAGACAACAGTCGACCCAAGCCGTAGTACGCCCCCGGCGAGTTCGGATCGGCGCTGATGGCCGCTCGGTAGTGGGCGATGGCTTCATCATCGCGGCCATCGAACGCCAATACCGAAGCCAGGTTGCATCGGGCATCGACGTAGTCGGGATCGAGCTCGACCGCTCGCTCTAGAAGAGGCAGTGGATCGGGACTCGCATGGCGACCCTGAGTGTTCAAGATGGCCGCCGCCAAGCCGTTGAGTGCTTTCTTGTCGTGAGGATCTAACTCGACGCCCCGGGCGAATGCCGTCGCCGCGTCACTCCACGCCCCCTGTCGGCTGAGGGCGTCGCCCAAGTTCACCTGGGCCCACGAGCTATTGGGCGCGGTCGTGACCGCATCGCTCCACAGAGTCACCGAGTCATGCCAGATCCGGCAGCGCCCGTTGGTCTGCCACGCGAGCCCAAGGATGGCCACGCCCGCTACCGCAATAGCCAACCTTGGTCCCCTGCCGGTCCGAGATCGCCGCCACAGTAAGCCGACACCGCCGGCCGCCAGCCACACCGGCCCCAAACAGGCTAGATAGCTGTATCGGTCCGCCACCGCTTGCTGTCCGCTCTGGGCAAACCCAAGAACAGGAATCAGCAGTAACACGTATCCGAACCACGAAGCCGCGATGCTCGGGTATCGCTTGCGGAAGATGGTCGCCACCACGCAGGCCGACACGGAAAACACCACACCGATCAATACGCGAAGCCGGCTCGTGTCCGAGAGGTCGTATAACGGCGACAGTCCGATCGGCATCACCAGTTTCTCGACATAGAAATGCAACCCGGTGGCAGCCTGAGTCAGACGCTGGGCGATCGGATACTCACTCAACCCATGCAAGGCGCCGGCATGCTGCTGGGCTTGCACGGCTATCAGCGCGAACGGCAGGGCCAGCGCGAAGAATGGCAGCTTTTCCAGCAACACTATCCATACACGGTCGACTCCGGGGCGAGCTCGGTCGCCCGTAGCGTGCCACTGGCGGCTTGCCCGCCAGTGTCTGAGCGGATACCAGTCGAGCAGCAGGAAAACGAACGGCAGAACGACCCCGACGGCCTTGGAAAGCAAACACAGCCCCATCAGCAGCCACGAGAACGCAGCCCATTTCCAATTCAGGCTACTCCGCGTTTCGTCTGCCGTTCGAGGGGACGCGGCTCTGCAGTAGGCCAGCGTGGCCAGCAGAAAAAAGCACGCAGAAAGCAGGTCTCGTCGCTCGGTCACCCAGGCGACGGACTCGACGCGCAACGGATGCACCGCAAACAGCAGGGCTGCTCCACATGCCAACGAGAGGGTCCGCAGATCAAATCTGGCATTGGGTTCATCCGTCGGCCGGGAACGTCGCAACAGCGCGCAACCGAGGACCAAGACGAGCATGGCGTTGATCACGTGCAGGAACAGATTGGTGATGTGAAAGCCGGCGGCATCGAGGCCCCAGACTTGATGGTCGATGGCGAAGGAAAGCCAAGTCAAAGGATGGTAGTGGCCGGTGTGATACGATCCGCCGAACATCCAGGTCAGTTGCTCAATGCCAATCCCACGGATGAACGGGTTGTCGACCACGGTTTGCGGGTCGTCCCAGTTGAGAAACTGGGCCTGCGTCACCGGCCAGAACGCCGCCACGATCACCGCTGCGATCACCATGAGCGCGGCGCCATACGCCCAACGGTATCCACTGGGCAGCAGATGGGTCTCGCTCATGTGAGGCAATCTATGAACCCGAAGCTCTCGATGCGAGTGCCCGTTGGACTCGCGGTTCCCATCCGCCCGTTCCCGCAACGGCAGGGGGATGCCCGGTCAACCGGGTGAAGATAGGGCTGGCACGGTCGCTACCGACCACCTCGTAGCAGCCTGTCCGAAGACCATCCTCCGAAATCTCACCCCCGCGGCCGGAACCCGTACCTCGGCTAGCGCTCAAGCCTATGATGGCGTTACTTCAACGCTCAGCGCCCCATCGATGGGACAAGCAAACCACAAGCGATAGCCCACGCGGGTTCGCCAGGTTCCGACTCGCGAGCCAACCACGCGATACCTCGATTCACTGCGGCAAGCATCCGAGAAGGCGCCCGATAAGAGGTCAATCGTGACGATATCGGTGCCGATTTCACACTTGACGATTCGCACCGTCGGCTCCACCCGCTTGGGCAGTCCCCCAACAGTCCGATAACCTGTGCCAGAACTGTAACCTATTTGTTATCAGTAGGTTACAAAGTATGAGGCCCCTCGCAATCACCCAGATTCGTTAGTTGACGAGGCTCTGGCGAGCGTGTATATTTCGCCACGGGTCACATGGAGGCCCGCATGAACAACGAAAGGCATCGCCTAATGGCTAGCGGCTAGTTTAGCCGTGGCGCACTTCCGGGTTCGGCACGTACAACGCCGTGCCCGGAAGTTTTTTTTCGCGCTGAGCGGAATAGCAAACCAAAGCACAACCATTCGGGAGGAGTCGGTAATCCAAGTATCCCAGCGATGCAATCCGATGCTGCAGCGAGCCCAGGTGAAGACGAATCGTGCGCTCTGTCGTGAGCACTTCGTGGTGTCATTCACCGTGCCCAGCTTTCACGCCGCCACACCCGGGCAGTTTGTTCATCTCGGCGCAGATGGAGAGGACCACGCGAACGGTGCAAACGTGACCGCATCCTGCGCACGACCCAACGCAAGTTCGAGCGGCCAGGGTTTCGCAGCACCATTCTTGCGGCGGGCGTTCAGCATTGCCGGACTTCGCCAAGCGGGCGAGGGCATCGAGATCGATGTGCTCTATCGCACCGTAGGCGTGGGGACACACTGGTTGGCAGCGCTCCAGCCTGGTGATGCGATCAGCGTGATGGGGCCACTGGGTACCGGGTTCGCCAAGCCGGATCCCAAGTCGCGCGTGCTGCTCGTGGCCGGTGGAGTGGGCTTGCCGCCGTTGCAATGGCTTGCGGAATCGGTGCGGCATCGCGGCGGACGCGCCCTGGGTGTTTCGGGTGCCGTTTCTGCAGACCTCGTAGCCGTTCCAAAGGCTCAGTGCGTATCCGCGATAGGCGACCTGCGCGTTGCCCTCGAAGCAACCTCCAGCCCTCACGATTCGTCGCCTCCGTGGCTGATTGCGACGGACGACGGAACGCACGGGTTCCACGGGAACTCAGTCGATGCGCTTGGCGCCGTGTACGATCGCTTCCGCTCCAGCTTGGCCGGTTGGACGGTCTGTACCTGCGGCCCGGAGGCGATGATGCGGGCCGTTAGCGAGTTTTGCCTCAAACAGTCGATCCCCTGTTTTGCCTGCCTGGAGCGGGCCATGAGCTGCGGAACCGGAACGTGTCAATCCTGTGTCGTCGCCCTCGACGATGACCAGGATCCCCAGGGATGGCGCTACCGCCTGTGTTGCATCGACGGGCCGGTGTTCGACTCATCCCGCGTGCGCTGGTAATCCAACCGTGCGCAAACCGCGCGCCGCCAGAGCCACAACAGTTCTTCCACGCCGCTGGTGGGTGCGTTACGCTTCCGTTATGCGAATCGCCCTTCCAACCTGTTCCAACCTGCCGGACTGGGAGGTGGACGATGGGCCGCTGCACGCCGCGTTCGCCGATCGCGGAGTCGACGTCGAGCGCCCGGTCTGGGACGATGCCCGCATTGACTGGTCCCGCTACCGGGCATGCCTTATCCGAACGACGTGGGACTATCAGGAAAAGCGCCAGGCCTTCGTGGCCTGGGCTCAGCGCATAGCCCAGATGATGCCCCTTTTCAACCCTTGCACCATCGTCGAATGGAACACTCACAAGAGTTACCTCCGTGATCTCGAGCAGCGAGGCCTGCCGGTCACGCCAACCGTTTGGCTCAACCCCGGCGAGTTGGTCGATCTTTCACGCATTCTCAGCGAGCGCGGTTGGCACCGGGCGTTCTTGAAACCCGCCGTCGGGGCAACGGCGCGCGAAACCCTGCGCTTTGAGGCCACCTCCGCCGGTTTGGCCGACGCGGAGCGGCACCTGCACCGAATGTTACAAACCGAAACCATGCTACTTCAGCCGTACTGGTCGTCGGTGGAAACGGGCGGCGAGTTGTCAGCCATCTTCGTAGACGGACGGCTCACTCACGCGGTTCGCAAGGTTCCGGTCCCGGGCGACTACCGTGTGCAAGATGACTTCGGTGCCTCCGATGAGCTGATTACGCTCAGCGACGACGAAGTGGCCCTGGCCCGGCGCTGCATGGCGGCGGTTGAACCCAATGGACACGAACCACTGCTCTACGGTCGGGTGGATTTCCTGTGCGACGACGACGGCCGGCTGCGCCTGAGCGAGCTGGAACTCGTCGAGCCGTCCCTGTTCTTCCGCCACTGCCCCACCGCCGCCGACGCCCTGGCCGAGGCGTTGTGCCGACGGCTGGGCTAGACAGGAGGCGACATTGGGCAGGTATCGAGTACCGGAGCGCCATCCAGAATCTAAGAATCTACTCGGGGACCAGACCCTAGCCGACGCTTCCGTCCGGGCCGACGAAAGCAAGGCCAACCGCAAGTGGGACTGGGCCAGGTCGCTGCACTACGCCAACGTCAAGCCAGGGGGCGACAGCTTCGACCTGGACCGTGACTGCCCAGAAACCGCCTGCGTAGTTTCGGCCATCGAACGGTTCTCCAGGGTGCTTATCTCGGCGGGACCGGTCAGACCCAATCCCCCAACCCGCGAGGAGAGGGTCCAAGCCCTGAAGTTCTTGATCCACCTTGTAGGCGACCTACACCAACCCCTGCACGTCTCGCGGGCCAGGGACAAGGGCGGCAACGACATCAAGGTGGAGTTCTTCAACAACCGGACGAACCTGCACAGCCTGTGGGACTCAGGCCTGCTCAGGCACACCAAGAAGCCGTGGAGGGAGTACGCGAACGAATTGCGAGCCCAGGTGAAGGGCGTCAAGACCAGATACCCCCGGACGGATGGCAAGGTGACGGAGTGGGCTACCGCGTCGTATCGCCTCGCCCTCTCCCACGCCTACGCGATCCCCAAGGACGGCAAGCTCGGTCAAGCCTACTTCGACCGGAACATCCCCATCGTGGACGAGCGGTTGAAGCTGGCGGGAGTGCATCTGGCCGAGACGTTGAACGATGTCTTTACGAAGCTGCCGTAGGACGCCCGGTGACTCAAAGCGAGAATCCGATTCTGCAACTAATAGAGGCTTTCCAAAACTCTAGACCACTCTCTCCGGAACCGGGCTCGGCCGCGGAGCTTGAGCGAGCCGAGTTTCGGGAACCAACCGCGGTGGATACGGCCTACTCGTTAGGCGGCCAGCTCATCGGATGTTCGGAAGACAATCTGGCTGCCCTTGTTTTTCTTTCACTTTCCGAGAAGTTCGCCATTGCACCCTGGATTCTAGGCCGGGCAGTCTTGGAGTCGTGCGCAACGGCCTTATGGCTATTAGATCCGGACCTGGACGTGAGGGAACGAGTTAGAAGGAGTCTTGGCGTACGCTTCGCGTCAATGGAATCGCAAACGAAGCTCGCCAACGCTGGCACATCGGGTGCAATCCAGCAGAAGGCCAAGGACAAGCTTGATGCGGTGGTATGCCGGGCGGAACAGCTCGGCTATCCAGCGCAAAAGACCGAGCGAGGCCGAGTCACGCAAGTCGCTTCTAAAAAACCATTCTGGACCGATTTGGTTCAGGACATGCTTGGCAATTCCGAAATCTATCGCGTCCTGTCGGGTTTCGTCCATTCGGATTATAGTACGATCTTGCAATTGGCGACGACAACCGTTTCTGCCTACGATGGAGGAAAACTTCAGATGTTGAACCCAAATTCGCTGGTGCCCACCATGGCCGCTCATTCCGCTGCTTCGTATGCAAGGGCTGCGTGGGCGCTAGCTCTCCAGTATGGCGGGAATACCCCCGAGTTGGTTCTCGCTCTTGAGAAGCAGTTCGACGCATTGGAACTCTCCACCGACAACAAGACGCGTCCTTGGCGGGCGCGGGAGTAGCATGTCCGTAACCTCCGCCATCCTCGATTGCATCCACGCAGCAGGCTACAGCATCGGCACGTGCTGCGTATGGACAGCCACGGGGCTGCGGCACGTGGTCACGGCACGGGATGCGAGGACGGGTGGGCAATGGACCGTTAGGGCCCCGAGCGACTGCGACGCGGCGTGTGAGCTGGCTCTACCGCTGAACGCTCATCAGAAGGATCCACCTACTGGACTGTTTGCCCTGCCTCCCGATCACGAGGGGCCGCTGAAGTTGCCCTGGAGGATAGCGAAATCCAGGAGATCAACATCGCAGTCCATGTCGATGTCTCCGAGCGCCCTACCGGTGTCGTCCACGACGCTACCCGCAAGCGTGTTTAGACAGGCATCGCATGCGTCGCCTACCCCGTCCAAATCCTCGTCCGTTTGATCCGAATTGGCAACGTCAACGCAGTTGTCTTCCGAGTCGGGAACGCCGTCGTTGTCCGAATCGGGTATCGTGGTCCGGCCGAATAGCAGGTCGGCGTCGTCGCCAATCGTTCCATCCAGCGTGTCAGTACTCTTCCACACCGCAATCCAGGAATAGGGGCCGGTGAACTCGATGTCGGCGAGTTCGTCGTTCCCGTCGTCGAATTCCGCATTCGAGTTGACGGGTCGAGGATCTGACCAGCTCTTGCCGAAGTCGGAGCTGGTCGAATAAAGGATGTCGCCATCCATGCCCAAGGAGCCTGAACCGTCACACTGAGCAAACTCTTCCCCGGTCTCCCAAACCGCCATCCAGGTGCCACCCGGTACGATCGAGATCTCGGAGTGTTGATCCTCACCAACATCGTCCGGAGCAGATGTGTTTAGCGACCTCATGTCGGACCAGGACACACCGTGGTTGATGCTGCTCGCGAAGTAGATGTCGCGATCCAGGCCGTTTTCGATGCCATTGGTCGCGCTCCAGGTGACGATCACTCGCCCTTCGCCGTCTCCTGCGAGCGACATTCCGGACCGGCTACTATCGTCATCGGCGGCCGCGTCGGAATTGACGGGCACTGGATCGGTCCACGTCTCGCCGTTGTCGCTCGTCGTTGCGACGAAGACGTCATTATCCAGTCCGTACTGGCCGTCAAACGGCTCGTTGGATAGCCATGCCACGATCCATGAGCCTCCGCCCTCGGCTACAAGCCGCGGATGCTGATCGGAGCCCGTGTCCTCCGCGCCGTGATTATTCACATGGGCGAGTGGTGTCCAGCTCTGCCCCAGGTCGGTGCTAATCGTGAAGATCACATCCTGCTCGTTGGAATTGTAGTCCGGCTTTCGGCCGTTCCAGACGACCATCCACGCGCCTTCGCCGTCTGTCGCCAATCGCGCACCATTATCGTCTTGGCCGTCCGTGAAGTGGTCGAAGTCCGCATCGGAGTTGACCGGCACCGGATCACTCCAAGTGTGTCCGTCGTCGATGCTGACTGCGGCCAGAATATCCCCGTCCGTGCCAATCTGTCCGTTTATGTCAAGGCTCGATACCCAGATTGCCATCCAGATACCGGCTCCGTCTGTTGCAATGTCCACCTCTTGGTCATAAGCGTCTCCATCCGTAGCAGCAGCGTTGTTGAGGGGGGCAGGCACGGACCAGGACGTTCCTCCGTCGTCACTGCGCGCGAAGAGAATGTCTCTGTCGGTTCCGATCGTGTCATCAAGGGTCGAACGAGACAGCCAGACTGCCAAGGTCGTTCCGTTCTCGCCAACCACCAGCCGAACCGCTTCGTCGTCGCCGTCGTCCACCTCTGCGTTCGTGTTCAGGGGGCTCACCTCTGTCCACTCGTCCGCCGGCACAGGATTGCAGAGGCAAAGTGCGACACCGCTGCAAGCACAAGCGAACCAGCGTGGCCAGCACGCTTGTCGGGCGGTTCGATCATGCGGTTTTCGCATCTTGGGGTAGATTGTCCCAGGGTCCATCGGTCCATCCTTCCAAAAAGCCACAAGGAAATGATTTGCCGCCTCCTCGCCGTAAGGTCGACACGACTCGCACGTCAGAGCATGTGCCTCACCCAAGTAGCACTGCGTGAAGTGTATCAGAACGAGATATGCACTTCAAGACCTTTGTAGGGCTCGATATGCACGATCTACGCTGCCCGCCGGCACTGGAGGTGTGCGGTGGACATCAAGACGGCATTTGGTGAGAGAGTCCGAGAGCTTCGCAAGCGAAGCGGATTGACCCAGGCCGAATTGGCTGGGCGATGCGGCAGTCACGTCGAAATGCAGCGGATCGGCGAGATCGAACGAGGGGAGCGCAACTGCACCCTGGAGACCGTTGAGGCCGTTGCCAAGGGGCTTGGTTGCGAGCCCGCTGAACTCTTCCTCTTCCGTCCGCAGAAGCTCGGTCGCCGGCTGTCCCAGATGGATGCTCGGTTGATTGACTCCTGGAAGACGGCCGACATCGACACGATACGGAAGATCACCCGCATCCTGTCAGAGTTGCTCTAGCCGAGCAGGGCGGCGCACGGTTGCGCGACTTGCTTCTCCTGTCTTCCCGGCGCACTGCGTCATCCGTTGCCAACGAAGGACAGACGCTCAGCAACGCCCGCTGAGGCTTTGAGGCTGAGGGAATGCCCATCGATCAAGCTCGCGACCGTCAGCGTCGCTTGTGGCTCGTCTACCGGGCACCTGTGAGAGCGTTGCTGGTCCGACGAAGGATCCGGGCAACGGCTTGGTGTGTCCAGCGCCGGGACCGGCCGGTCTTGGTCCGCACTGCCCGATCCGTCAAGACTGCGGCGATCTTGTCCAGGGACATCCCGTGGGACCGCATCGTCGTGATCTCCCCGATGAAGGCATGCTCCAACTCGTTCCGGACGAGGGTGACGCCGTCGGGCGCCAGGTCGAAGCCATAGGGGACAGCGCCGATCCGTTGGCCGTTGGCTCGCTTGACGGCCATGGCTGAGCGGGTGCGTTCCCGAGTCAGGTTGCGTTCCATTTCGGCCGCGCCCGCGAGAACCACCAGCATGAACCGGCCGGCGGCGCTGGTCGTGTCGATGGCGTTCCCGCCCAGATCCACGATGTGAAGCGCGACCCCGCTCCGCTCCCATTGCTCCACGGTCGTCAGGCAGTCGCCCGCGTTGCGAAACATCCGATCGAGCTTGAGCATGACCACCGCGTCCGCCTCACGCCGTCTGATGGCCGTCAGGAGCTTCTGGCCGCCTTCCCTGGTACTCAGGGGCTTGCCGCCCGATACGCCCGCGTCCTGGACGATACGGACAAGCGTGAGCCCCTTGAGCGTGCAGTAGGCTCGGATGCACTCGGTCTGCGCATTCAGACCGAGCCCGCTGTCCGTCTGCTCCTGAGTAGAGCACCGAGTGTAACCGATAGCATTCATGGGACCGCCCCTATGCCGCCACCACTTCGGATCGCCGCTTGGGTTGGTAGCGCCGAAGCGCGTCCGGTAGCTGGTCGATGCAGTCCCGGACGTTGTTGCCACGAAGTTCCGCCCCACACTTGCCCTGGACGTAGGAAAGGAACCGGAAACCGTCCGGAACGGTCAGCCCTTGCTCGGATGCGATGCGCTCCAGCAGCTTGGCTATCTCTGGCGCGTTCGGCTTGCGGAACCGGAACCGGCGCCACCGGCTGAATAGTCCGTCCACTTCGCTCGCCCACGTCACGCTTGTCGTGGTCCCGATG
>JADFPW010000300.1 GCA_022562105.1 Planctomycetota bacterium | reverse complement strand
ACCGCCTCGCGTAGGCCAGGAGGCGCCGTCCAGGGTCCAGGTGGTGCCATCCTCAGAACTACCAGGCCGTCGTCTCTCAGAGATCCAAGTGTCCACGGCGCGAATAGTGCGTGAAAAGCGGGTGCCACTGGCGGCTTGTCCGCCAGTGTCTGGGCCCGCCCCGGCAGTTGCGATCAGGTCGGCCAGCAGGGCCTGAGCGCCCGGCGCGTCGCCCGAGTGGGCCAGGGCGACAACGCGTAGTAGCGATCGGCGCCAAGTAGGGATAGTCGTATCGACCAGCGCCCCTGCACTGGTGGGCAAGCCACCAGTGGCACCGGAGGTGGCCAGGCTACCAGTGGCACCGGAGGCGTAGGTAGTCGTGTCGATGGTGCGGCAGCGTGACCCCACCCGATCAAGCAGTCTGAGTGCTTCGTCACTGCGGCCTGCATCCAGCGCCCATGCGGCTGCCAGCACCGCGGCATCATCGCCCCAGCTGCTCAAGAGATACCGGCGGGCCAGCGCGGTCAGGGCTCGCCCGTCATGCTCTTGGACCGCGCGATGGTAGGCGGCTTTCGCCTGACCGTCATACAGAATCCTGTACGCCCGTAGGCCTTCCTCGGGCATGGTAGCGAGGATTCTTTCCGCAACATCTTGCGCTGAGCGGAAAACCGGGGGTTGATCGACCAGCGCCTGCGCACTGGTGGGCAAGCCACCAGTGGCATCCGACAGAGCTGCGGTCCCGGATGGCGTATCGGGAACCAGGGCGGAACCGTTCTGGTCGTCCAGGATCCGCTGCAGGGAATCGATGGCCAGTTTCCAATCGCCGCGGGCGATGGCCTCGGAACCCACTCGTAGCAGACGCTCGGTAGGGGCGGACCGCGGCACCACGGCGGCGGCAGCGTCTAGCCGCAACGATCCAGGCCCCTGCGCCTGGGCGACGGCAGGATGCAGTGCGAGCAAGGGCAGCAGCATCAATGCGGCTGATCTGGTGATTGGGCGATCTGGTGATCTGGTGATTTGGCAATGGTTCTCCGCGTCAATCACTAGATCACCAATTCACCAGATCGCCAAATTCAGAGGTAGCCCAGATCCTGAAGACGCTGTTTTATCATTTCCTCTTCGGCGGCTGTGTAGCACGACGACTCCCGCTTTTCGATCCGCCCGAGCAGTTCGAGCGTGCCGAGCACCTTGGCAGCACAGTCATCCGGCGATTCGCCATCAGTGTTCAGCAGCACCTCCGGCTTGAGCGGCTCCTCGTAGGGGGCGTCGATTCCGGCGACATGCTTTATCTCGCCCCGTTGAGCCCGGTCGAACAGGCCGGAAGAATCGCGGCTGGCCAGAACCTCCATCGGACAACGGCAGTAGACTTCGACGAATCCGGGACTGCCCTGGCGAATCGAATCACGCACGCTCCGGTAGGGCGAAACCGCAGACACGACCGCAATCACCCCGTTTCGATTCAGCATGCTGGCATCATAGGCCAAGCGTTTGAGATTGGTCTCGATTTCGTCGCGGCTGAATCCCAGGCTGCGATTGATGGTCCGCCGGATCGCTCCCGAGTCGAGGCATTCGACCTGTTTGCCGCGGGCCCGCAGGGCATCGGTGACGGTCTGAGCGATGGTCGTCTTGCCCGAACTCGAGAGGCCGGTGATCCAGATGGTAAATGCTGTTTTCGCCATGAACCTCTACATCTTGACCCCGATCAGGGGTCCGATCAATGGCCAGTATAGCAGCATGACCAGCCACACTACTATCAGGGAAACTATACTCATCGGCACGCCCAACCGAACCGCCTGGCGCACACCGTAGTACCCGGAAGAGAAGCTGATCGCGTTCGGCGGCGAGCTGATCGGCAGACTGAACGCCAATCCGGCCGGTATGGTTACCGCCAGGGTCACGATCAACATATCGATCCCCAACGGAGCGCATACCGAATACGCGATGGGCAGAACCACCGCAACGGCGGCCGTGTTGCTGATGCACTCGGTCAACACGATGGCCACCACCGGCAGCATGGCCATGATGACCACCTTGGGCACATCGGGTCCAACGAAAGTGTCGGCCAGCCATTGGACGGCACCGGTTTGCGTCAAGGCGCTGGCCAGCGCCACCGCCCCGCCGTACATCAATAGCACGCCCCAGTTGACATAACCCTGCACCTGCTGCCACGGGGCGATCTTGAGCAGGAAGAGACCGCAGGCCGACACCAGGGCGACGATCTCGAGACCCACACTGGTGCCGATCACGACCCACGCCGCCACGGTGAGCAGCCCCAACACCGCCAGGCGCCGTTCCCCGCCGGTCATCGGCCCGAGGTGCTTAACTCGTTCGTCGAGCATGCGGGTGGCCGCCCGAATATCCTTGACGTCGTCGGTCATCTGCCGGCGTAACCAGAATACGGCGATCGTGGCCATGATCACCACGATGGGAGCGGCGGCCAACATCCACGTCAGGAAGCTGACCTTGCGGTCTGGATCGGCGTCGTGCAGCAGTTCGAGCGCCACCGGGGCCCGGGCCCCGCCGAGAAACGTCCCCACGCTGCCAATGGTCGCCCCCCACGCCAGACCCAGGAACAACACCTTCCCATAGCTGCCCCGCTGCTTGGGAAGTTTCAGCGCGTCGGCGATCTCGACGATGATGGGAAACATCATGGCGGCGACCGCATGGGCCGGCATCCACAGGGCCAGAAACGCGGCTGAAACCACGACTCCCAGGACCAGCGAGTTCGGCGTACGGTCGAAGCGCTGGAGGAACACCAGGGTCATCCGTTTGGACAAGCCGGTGGCCATCATCGCCGCCGCCAGCAGGAACACGCCGAGCAGGAAGAACACCGCACTGTTGCCGAAGAGGGCAAACGCCTCGCGTCGGGGCATGACGCCGAAAATGGGAATCAATGCGATAGCCAGCAGGCCCGTAACCGCCAGCGGGATGTAGCTGGTCAGCCACAAGGCCATGCATATCACGAAGACCGCCAGGGCCCGCTGGGCCGACGCCGGCGTCATCAGTGGCGAAGGCGGGTTGTCCGGAACCACGAACGTGTCGGCCACCACCAGCACCACCGCCACGATGGCGGCGGCCAGCAAGATCACCAACTTGATCAGTTGTTTGCCCGACACGATACCTGCACCTCGTCGACCACCACGCCCGTGGCCGACGAATCGTACCCGCGGATCAGACGTGGTCAATCATCGTCGGCGTTCCGTGAATAGCGGAGCAGCTGTTCGCCGGGATCGGCCACGCTCATTCCGACGAGAGTCTGCATGCCGCCCGAGTCTCGCCGGCGACGCTTGCCGGCACCTTGACCGACCAGCAGATCGATCGCCTCTATCATGCGACACGAGCGACATTGAATGGCTGGATCGCGCGTTTGAGCCAACAATTCGGGAGTCGCTTCCCGGGGCCCGGAGAAATCACCGCCTTTCGAGATGGATTCGCCGCCCATGGCCGTTTCGGGAAACCCTGCCCCGACTGCCGAAGCACGATTCAACGCATCCGCTACGCCAAAAGCGAAACCAACTACTGCCCGAAGTGTCAGACCGGCGGTCGCATTCTCGCTGACCGCTCGCTGTCACGATTGCTGAAGAACGATTGGCCTCGATCAGCCAGCGATTCGTCCAATGGAGCGGGATCGCCCGGATAGAAAAGAAAGAGCCCGCTCGTCCCGGTTTATCGGGACGAGCGAGCCGTCTGTCACGATCGCCCCCAATGCGCAGCCGGGCAGATACTCCGCGATGCGACTCCCATGTTTCCGGCACGAGATTTCGCAGTGGGCCTGGGTGGGGAAACTCGGCCGTTCACCGGCGCCCGCGGGCACATCGATGCCGCGATCGTCTGCCCTA
This sequence comes from Planctomycetota bacterium, assembly GCA_022562105.1. GTDB lineage: Bacteria > Planctomycetota > Phycisphaerae > UBA1845 > UBA1845 > JADFPW01. The sequence goes on along the minus strand of JADFPW010000300.1, from coordinate 1,720 downwards.
CCTATGGACACGTCCCCAATCGGGCCAGCACATATGCGGTGTCTTCCGCATCGACGTCGCCGTCACCGTCTGCGTCGGCCGCATCGCACGCCAGATCGCACGTGGCAACGGGGCATCCAAAGCGGGCGACCACGTACCCGAGATCAAACGGATTGACCGTGCCGTCGCCGTTGACGTCGCCTTCGCAGGCGGCACTGGCGATCAAGTGGTCGAGGTGGTTAGTCAACTTGCAGTAGTTGACCTCGTCGTCACTGCCCGGATCAACGGGGAGCAGGTTCCTGGTCTCGAACTCATCGAGGATGAGATTGTAGAACTCCTCCGTCCCGTCGCCAAACCGAATCAGCTTGTAACCGTCGGCGTTGCGAATCGTCTTGCCGGAGTTTATTGGCATGCTATGTTCGATTTCAGCGTACGCGAATGGCCTCGGGACGAACGTAGTGTTCTCGAGGACGGGTACCAAGCTTACTGAATCAAGCACGATTCCGCTTGGTGCGGTGACGCCCATCATTTCCAGGGCCGTAGCATACAGATCCGTAGTGTTTACCAAGACGCCCGACTCCGTATTCTCCAATACGCTATCCACTCTAGGGCCACTGATGATCAGCGGCACGTTGACTCCCCCCTCGTAGAGCGTGGGTTTGCCGTGATTGGGATCAAATGGGCTTTGCGTCACCGAACCCGCCGTGCCGTTATCGCTCAGTAATATAATGTTGGTGTCGTCATAGACCCCGAGGTTTCTCATTTCGAGGAATAGGTTACCGATTTCCGTATCCATGGCCTCGACCATGTCCTGAAAGAGGTCCAGGCAGCTCGGGTCGCTGGCCGTGGGGCAGTGGAGGGCGGGTTCGGGGTTGCAATCTTCTGCGACGCCGTCTTCGCAGAGAAGGGAGTTGAGGGGCGCATGAAACGGTTTGTGCGGCGCGTTGAAGGCCAGGTACAGGAACCAGGGATCCCCATTCGTCTTTTGAGTCGTGATCCACGTGATAGCATCATCGACGTTGACCGTGGTGGCGTACCCGAATTCGGTGGCCGAGACAGGCAACTCACCCTTTACGCCCTCGGTCCGTTTCCAGTCGCAATAGCTACTAAAGTCCATGTGCCCAAACACCAGGCCGGCAAAATACTGGTATCCGGAGAGGTTCGGTCCGTCGTAGCCGCCTGGCGGTGTGCCTTGCGATGGGGTTGTGAGGTGCCATTTCCCAATGGCCGCATGAGAGTAGCCCAGGTGTGCGTTTTCTTGGAGATCGAGCACCTCGGGGATAATGGTTTCTGACAGTGGAAGGCCGTTGTCCTCCTGCGGTGTCACGAGTGCGGTGACGCCGGTGCGCAATCCGTAGCGCCCCGTTTGAATCGTCGCCCGCGTCGGTGAGCCCACTGGATCGGACCAGGCGTTGCGGAACAAGATGCCCTCCTGGCGCAGCATGTCAATTTCCGTCGTGCATGGAAAGGTTGACCCTTCCCCGTAGATTTCGAGCACGTCGACGCCGAGGTCGTCGGCGATGATGATGAGGACGTTCTGGTCGACGCCCGCAACAATCGCTGCCCCCGGCCCTGCGACCGTCAGAGCAACCAACCCGACAAACAACGGCCTAACCCGGATATTTCACGAGTGTGAGGTGGTTTGCGCATAGAGACGGCCTTCTCGACCTTGTATGATTAGGGTTTTGACGACTCAACCATACGAAGGCAAGGAGGCCGTTCCGTGACAGAGTGTAACCGC
>JADFPW010000013.1 GCA_022562105.1 Planctomycetota bacterium | reverse complement strand
GTATGCTGAGATGGGAAATCCGGTCGTCGGTTTGCAGCGGTACGACGTAACGAGCCTGCCGCAGCAGTTCGAGAAACGTCCCCACCAGCAAGCCCGCGACCCCAAGCGCCAACCACCAGTCGCGATTCGAGTCATCGTTTCCAGACCCATCGTTTTTGCCGTCGTTCACCATGCGGCTGCGATTGTATCGAGCAGACGCTGCCCGAAACAAGGTGGTCGCAACTCGATGTGGCGCGCACAGGTCAAGTAGAAAGGGCTTGCGTCCTAGGTCGCCGGCGTAGCCGCCCGGAATCCGGTTCTACCGATTCCTGAGCGCGGCGATCAAGGCTTCCCCCGAGCGGGTGGCACGGTCTGGTACTCCAGGCCGTGGGCTGAGCGTCAGGCACACACGCCTTCACCACGGCCTGGAGTACCAGACCGTGCCACCCAACATCGGTGTCGTTACACCGTGCAGATGTCGCGCCGGGCGAAGACGAGACCGCCGCTCAGCCACAACAACCCTCCCGAGAGCAGCAGAACGACCATATTACCCGTCGGCCAAGTGCCCGCTTGAATGATCGCCGCGGGCCGATAGTAGTGCAGAATCCCCAGGAAGGAGATGTGCCGAGCGGGCTCCCAGAACTGGGTGATGAAATTGAGCAACATCGAGGACAGCACGAATCCGAGCACCACGGCGATGGCTCTCCCCCGACGCTCGCTGAGCGAGGAGACCAAATAGGCCAATCCGCCTACCGCCAAATACAGACAATAGAAGTTGACGACTACCACCATCAATCGGTCCGACGGAATACGCATCTCCGTGGGGACTGTTGCGCTACCCCAGGTCCACCCGATGAGCCCGGCGCCGATGATCAGAACCCCGCTAGCCAGAAACACAACCGTATCGCACGCATAGAGGCGCCATCGCGACACGGGCAGGCCCAGCAGGAAGTCGATCGTCCCCCGATCGATCTCACCGGCTGACGCCCGCGTGCAGAACGTCAGCGTGTGTCCCCACACCAACGCCAGGATGACCGGGTGGACCCAGGCCAACGAACTCAGCACCGCGAGCCCGATATCCGGGCCGAACTCGACTCCCAGCAGGGCCTCGAAGATTGGCTGCACGAACGTGAATTGCGTGAGCTGATCGATCACCTGTTCATGGAACGAGCCGAGGATGTACGCCAGGATCGTCTCGAATGCCATGACCGCGAACGTGATGACCAGCGTCACCGGCCAGACTTCGCGCACGATCTTGCCGATCAGCCCGCGGTTCATCGTTCGCTCGTTCCCGTCTCGTAGTATTGACGAAACAAGCTGTCCAAGTCGGGTTGACCGATGGTGAGGTCTTCCACCGGCTTCTCGGCGAGCCAGCGAATCAGATCGCCCACCGACCCGGTCAACGTGCAGGTCCAACGGTCGTCGTGGGCTCGCTGAACGTCGAGGAACGCCGGCGCCGTGGCCGATTGGACTTCGCGCCCGTGCTGCCAGCGAATGTTGACGATGCGCATCGCTCGGGCGCGAAGATCCTCCAGCGACTCATCCGCAACCAATCGACCCTCACGCAGAATCGCAACACGATCGCAAACGTGCTGCACCTCGCTAAGGCTGTGGCTGGAGAAGAACACGGTGACCCCGCCTCGGGCCAGCTCGCATAGTCGATCTTTCAGGCGGTCCTGCACGAGTGGGTCGAGGGACGCGGTCGGTTCGTCGAGAATCAGTACTTTCGGATCATGGGCCAGGGCGAGCACCAGGCCGAGTTTCTGTCGTGTCCCACGCGACATGTTGCGCACTCGGACATCCAACTCCAACGCGAACTCGTCGGCCAATTTGAGGGCGGCCTGGGTCAGGTCGCGCTCTCGGATTCGCCCCACGATTCGAAACGCCATCCGCGCGGTCAGCCAGGGATAGAGCCGCAAATCACCCGGCAAGTAGCCGACGTCGCGTTTGACTACGTGGCTGCGGCGCCAGGTATCCAATCCGCCGATCCGTGCACTTCCCCCGCTGGGCCTGAGCAGCCCCATGAGCACACGAATCGTGGTCGTCTTTCCCGATCCGTTTGGCCCCAGGAACCCGAATACGATCCCTTGCGGCACATTCAAATCAAGCCGATCGACGCCTACTCGCCGCCCGTATCGCTTGGTCAGGTTCTTGATGGAGATCAAATCCACACCATGGTCTTCTCCGTTTTGTCAGAAGAGCGGCCTAGCCTACCGCCATCGGTTCGTTGCGGACATCAATCGTTGTCTGCACCCGCCATGCAGGAGCCATCGGAGTACATTCCGTCCGCCAGGCCATGTCAACCGTCTAGTCATCCGCAGCGACGCCTGTGATATCGGTCGTCACGCCACGGCGTAGCGGGTTTCAGCGTACCCATCGGAGCTTGTGTCGGGCGTCGTGAGGCGCTAGAATAATCGTCATGAGCCGTTCGTTTCACGTGATCCTATCCCCGCAGCCTGACGGCGGGTTCTTCGTCGAATGCCCCGCGCTTCCGGGATGCTATACCCAGGGTGATACGCGCGAAGACGCCCTGGCCAACATTCGCGAAGCGATTCTTCTAGCTTTGGACGACCTCAAGGAACTCGGTCAGCCCATTCCTGAAACATCCCCGCCTCTGCTAGCCGAGGTCTCGGTTGATCAATGACGCGGCTTCCGGTCGTGTCGGGGCGCGAAGTGGTCGCGGCGCTCGCGAGAATCGGGTACGAAGTTGTCCGGAAGCGCGGAAGCCATCGTCGTTTGCGACACCCCACCGATCGGTCGCGCCGACCGCTGACCGTGCCCGACCACAGCACACTCAAACCCGGAACGCTTCACGCGATACTACGTGACGCCAACCTGAGCGTCGATCAATTCCGTGAACTGCTGTAGCATCGGCGGACGCACACCGACTACTCCCCATCTGGTGCCCAGGGTCGGCAGACGCCTGTGCGAGACGACAAGTCCGTGCATCTACACCCCCATTGAGCCGGTTGAAGTGCTGTCCATCGGCCCGCTAGAATGAAACACTACGGCGAGTATGCCCAGGAGAAGCCGGGCAAGAGGTTCAAACGATTACCGGTCCAGATTGGGGAGTCGGTGACCCTGGCTCACAACACAGGGCTGGTCTGTGGGTACTTAGGCGCTGGGAGCGGGAGTTCTTCGGGAGAGGCAGCTAAGCTCAATGGAACTAAACACGAAATTGGTTTGGGTGATCGCCGGCACCTGTCTGGTCGCAGGTTGGGGGGCAACGGCGGCCTACGGGCAGGGGGCGTGCTGTACGTCCTCGAGCTGCGAACCGGCGGACGACCAGGCGGAATGTTCGTCCATGGGCGGGGTATTCTTGCCGGGGGAGGATTGTGCGAACGATCCCTGCGCCGACGGGGCTTGCTGCTTCAAAGAGAGCTGCGCGATCGCCGATGCGTTCTCCTGCATCACCGCCGGTCGGGAGTTCGGGGGCGCGGGAACCGATTGCATCGACGATCCGTGCATGGCCGGGGTGGGGGCCTGCTGCAACGACGGGGCCTGCGACGACGCCTCGCCGGAGGAGTGCGCCGCCAGCGGCGGAACCTGGCTGGGGGCGGGGACCAATTGCGCCAGCGGAATCTGTAACATCGGCGGATGTTGCTCCCCCGGCGACTGTTCGGACATCGCCGAGTTCGAGTGCGACGCCATCGACGGGCAGTTCTCTGCCGATGTCGATTGCCCAGGGGGCGCTTGTCTTGTGGAGCACGAATGTCCGCTTGACTCGCTCTTCGGTCAATCGCGGATTCCGCCTGACTCGTTTCCGATTCTGGTGTCGGAGGCAAGCGAGGACGTACGGCGGTTCGAGCGTTTTTCCGGAGTCGCGGGCCCACTGGACGGGCTCAAGTGGTTCGGCTTCGAATTGGAAGTCTTTAACGACGGTAGCTTCATTCTCTGTGAGGAGTCCACGCCCGAGTTTGAGATCAGCTTTCATGACAACGTGGCCGGCGTGCCCGGACCCGCGGTTTGCTCCGCCACGGTGACCGCCACGCGAACGGTGACGGACATCGAGTACGTCAAGAACCTCTTCTTGATCGAGTACGACGCCGATTTGCCCGAGCCCTGTCCGATGACCGAGGGATGGGTCTCGATCGTCGGTCGGGGCGATACGGACTGCTTCTTTGTGTGGCTCAACTCCCACGCCGGCGACGGCAGTTCGTATTGCGACACGTGCGAATCCACAACCGAACCGTGGGACCTGAACGTCTGTCTACTGGGTTCATTCGGCGGCGTGTTCGGGGCCTGTTGCGATGAGACGGTCGGGAGCTGCAACGATGCCGTGGAGATCAACGATTGCACGGCCGCGGGACGACGTTTCGTTCCCGACGCCGCCTGCGCCGAGCTCGACCCCGCGTGCAGCGTGGTGACGGGGGCGTGCTGTCGCAGTGACGGCCTGTGCACCACGGAGCTGGAGGTGGAGTGCCTTGATACGGGCGGCACGTGGCTGGGCGGGGATACCGTCTGCGATCAGTGTCCGACCCTGGGGGCCTGCTGCATTGACTTCGAGAATTGCCTGCTGCTCGTCGAAGAAGAGTGCATAAAAGAGGGTCTACCCTGGATGGGGGCGGGTACGTTCTGCACGGACTGCCCCGAGGTTCCGGAGTGTCCGGCCGATTCGTTGTTCGACCAGATGCCCGATGGCCCCAACGAGTTCGAGGCTGGCACCTCGGAAGTCAGTACGCCATTTCAACGATTCGAGAACATTACGGGTGTCTCCGGTGCCATCGAGGGGCTGACCTGGTGGGGACTGGACCTGTTCATTCCACCCGGCGAGAAGAATTTTCAAGAGTGCGTCGAGTCCGACAACACCTTCGAGATCACATTCCATAGCGATGCCGGCGGCGTACCCGGCGACACGGTCTGCTCATACACACTGCCGGTTACCCATACGGAGACTGGCTGGCTCTACCACGGCGCGGACTTCAATAAGTACCAGGTGACCTTGCCCGAGCCATGCGTCCTGGTGAACGGATGGGTGTCCATCTCCGGCCTCGGCGATGCGGATTGCTGGTTCCTGTGGATGAGCGCGGGGCTCGGCAGCTCCTACTGCGACGGCTGCATACCGTCGGAAGTGGGCTTCGATCTAAACGTCTGTCTTCAAGGGGCCCAGGGCGGAGTGTTCGGGGCGTGCTGCGACGATGTGGCCGGTGCGTGCAGCGATCCGAAGGTGCCGATCGGCGATTGTCTCGAGCCGACGCAACGGTTCCTGCCCAACGCGACCTGTGACGACTTTGACCCTCCGTGCGGCGTGGTTCTGGGTGCGTGTTGCGCCGGTGACGGCACCTGTTCGGTCGTCGAGGAATCGGATTGCGATACAGGGGGCGGCAGTTGGCTGGGGTCCAATTCGCTGTGCAGCGAGTGCCCCTGTATCACATCCTGCCCCGGCGGAAGTGTGCCGGAGGGTGAACTCGACTGTACGGACGACTTCGTGGACACGGTCAATGGCGGCTGCGACACCGACCCGCCGGTGTTCGGAGCGATCACGCCTTGTGAGCCCATCTGCGGAACGAGCGGCATCTACCTGGTCGATGGTAAGACCGAGATGTTCGAGATCGACTACTACGAGTTGGAGATCGATGACCCCGAGACGCTGAACTTCACCGTCGAGGCCGAGTTCCCCGTGGTCGCGGCGATTCTGGACGGAACGATCGGTTGTCCCGGCGACGTCATGGCTCTCGAGATAGGCTCTGAATGCGAGCCGGTGACGGTGTCGGCGTTTCTCGGTGCGGGCATCTACTGGCTGGTGGTCACGCCCGTCGGTTTCAACGATCTAGCCCAATGCGGGGCCCACTACACGGCGACGTTGACTCTAGGCAGTGCATGCCCAGCCGATCTCGACGGCGACGGCGATGTGGACCAGTTCGACTACGCCGCCTTCCAGGCTTGCTTCACCGGCCCGGCCGGTGGTCCGGTCGCATCGGAATGCGAGTCGGTCGACTTTGACCACGACGACGACGTGGACATCGGCGATTGGGCCGCGTTCCAGCGGGCCTACACGGGAAGGGACTAGAGCGAATCCCAGTACTTGCCTAGCGAAGATTTGGCTCTGGAGTACGACTCGTCTTGCCCTGCGTTTTAAGGGTGCGTGGCACCGCGCGAACTGAAGTTCGCGGCTCGTTGGTGGTTTTGAAAATAGGTTCTAGTGTGACAGCACCATGTCGGCTGCGCCATCCTGGCCCGTAGGGGCGTATTTGGACGGCCGGGCGATTCATCGCCCCCGAGCACGGGATGGAGAACGCGATGAGTACCGCAGGCACGGCTGAGGGGCATGACATGAGCGACATCCTCTGAGGATAGGGCGAACGGGCGTCTCCCACGGTGACCATCCGTGGTGGGGGGATGGTGAGTCGCGAGTCAGCCGATGGGAATCTGGCGGCTGCGCCCCGAACGACGCCGGCCGCGGAGCCCCCCACCGCTACCTGGCAGGCAGGCAAGGCCGGTTTCTCGGACGCTACAAGATTCGAGGGTACGGACCGCTCGGGAGCTCGATCGGCGTCATCCGTCTGCCGCCTGGGGGGTTGCATCGCAAGGGGGCGCAGGTTAGAATAGAGGCTAGCTGGACGTTGGTTGGGGTAAGGCATGCCGGATGGACCGGTGGGGGCCGTGATCGCAAGAAGGTCCGGGCATGGGCAATGTCCGCAGAAGAGACCTTCGCATGCGAATGTTCACCAATGGCGGCGACCGGCCAGCGGCCTGTGAAACGCTCCCACCATGCAGGCGAAACGCCGCCTGCCATGTTAAGAAGCTAGTGAGGATGTAAGCGAGTGTTGGTACTACCAAGGAGCATTGTGATGACCAGAGTGGGTATAGGGAGCATGGTTCTAGCTGGCGGACTTTTCTTGGCCGTTGTCGGAGTGGCCGGGGCCGGAGATGTCGTACTCCAGCCCAAGACGGGCGATCCGATTCTCGGATTGACCGCCGAACAACTGGCTCGCTTCGAGTTGGGCAAGATTCAGTTTGAGCGGGTGTGGGAGCCCGAAGAGGGCTTGGGTCCGATATTCAACAACGACGGTTGTGGAGCGTGCCACAACGCGCCTAACGCCGGCGGAGCGGGCACGGTGGCCGTCACGCGCTTCGGCAAGGCCACCAAGGGTGGTTTCGATGGGCTGGAGGAGTTCGGCGGTACGCTGCTGCAAATGGAATCGATCTCCGAGGAATGCGCGGAGTTCGTCCACGAGAAGGCCAACGTAGAAATTCAACGGATCACCAACCCTGCATTCGGATTGGGGTTGGTGGAGACCATTCCGGATGAGGATATCCTGGCTCTGGAAAGCGAGCCGCCGGGAGTGAGCGGCCGGGCCCACATCGTCGAGGCCCTGGAGGAGCCCGGTGTTCCCCGTGTCGGACGGATGGGTTGGAAGGCCCAGCTGCCGACCGTGCTGAGTTTCTCGGGCGGGGCGACGCTCAACGAAATCGGCATCACCAATCGTTTGGTGGAGAACGAGAACGCGCCCAACGGTGATGAAGCATTGCTCGCTGAGTGCGACACGGTGGCAGATCCCGAGGACGGCCCGGATGAAGAAGGATTCGACTTCATCGACCGGATCACCGACTTCCAGCGTTTCCTGACCGGTCCACCGCAGACGCCTCGCTCCGGCATGACGGGTGAAACCGTCTTCAATAACGTTGGTTGCGCCGAGTGCCACGTTCCCGAGTTCGTCACCGGCGAGGCCCCAGAGGACGCTCTTTCCGGTGTGACCTTCAGACCCTATTCCGACTTCCTGCTGCACGATATGGGTCTGTTGGGCGACGGCATCGTGGATGGCGACGCTACCGAGCTCGAGATTCGCACGCCGAATCTCTGGGGGCTTCGGTTCCGCGATCCGATTCTGCATGACGGACGTATGGCTGCGGGTACCTTCCAGGACCGCGTGATCGATGCCATTCTCGAGCACGCCCTCTTCGGAACGGGTGAGGCTGCGGATTCGATCGCCGCCTTCGAGGCCCTGAGCGGCGATGACGTTGATGCCCTAGTTGCCTTCCTGGACTCGCTCGGGCGGGCGGAGTTCGATCACGACGGCGACAACGACGTGGACAACCTGGACAAAATGGACTTCGACGCCTGCTTCTCAGGCCCGGGCAGTTTCTATACGCCGGACGACGCGTGTGCGATCTCCGATGTCGATCAGGACGGCGACGTCGATTGCGACGACTGGCAGTACTTCCGCGAGGCCTTCGACGGAGCGGCTTACTGCGACGGTGATACGAACGGCGACGGGACGGTCGATCCGCTCGATTCCGGTGCCGTGCTGGCCCGTTTCGGACTGGATCCCAACACACCGGGTACCGGCTGCCAGTACGATGCCAACGGCGATGGGGTCATCGATCCGCTGGACACCGGTTTCGTATTGGCCCGCTTCGGACCGTGCCCCGAGTAGCTAACCCTCACAGGGTCCGGTGACCAGGCAGGAAATCTTGAGCAAGAGCACCACAGCCTGCGGGCGCCCCACCCGGCGCCTGCAGGCTTCTTGCGCCCCGCCGGGGAAGCTCGTCTCCAACTCGGCTGCCGCCGGCGGTTGGTCGACGTCAATTGGCGGGGAAGCCGTCGGTCAGCTACGATAAGTCGTCGGCCAACGGCACCGACGCAGCGGTGCAGGACTGTGGGACCGGCTTTCCAGCCGGGCATGAACGGCCAGGCGCTCCATCCCGCATGTCGCTTCTGCTTTCGGATCCTGATAGGAGGGTGGGCAAGCACGGATCGGCGTTTCCGATTCGAGCGCGGCTGCCGCAGAAGGCCCTGGAGAGAATGCTCCATGAACTCGAATCTCGACAATTCCAATGCGGGTAACCGGAACAAGAAGGAAACGACGCGGCGGACGTTCCTCAAGTCCGTCGGCGTCGCCGGTGCGGCCCTGGCCGCCGGTGGAACGGGGTGCATCTCCCCGGGGCGCCGGCCGATCGCGGGCCCGGTGGCGGCTCCGCTGGGCGACAAATTGCGCGTGGCCTACATCGGCGTCGGCGGGATCGGTAACTACCACATTGAGAAGACCGTCGAACTGGGAGTCGAGTGCCTTTGCTATTGCGACGTCGACAGCAAACGAATCAAGGCGGCGGCCGAAGCGTTTCCCGGGGCACGGTTCTACGATGACTACCGCAAGATGTTCGACGCTCAACACGCCGACATCGACGCGGTGATGGTCGGTGTGCCGGACCACCATCACTTTCCCGCCACCATGATCGCCATGCAGTTGGGCAAACACGTCTACACCCAGAAACCGCTGACCCACACGGTATGGGAAGCGCGCAAGCTCACCGAAGCGGCCCGCAAGTACAACGTCGTGACCCAAATGGGCAACCAGGGTCATGCACTCGAAGGATGGCGTTTGATTTACGAATGGGTCCACAGCGGGGCCATTGGGCGCGTGCGCGAAGTGCATACCTGGTCCGATCGACCCATCTGGCCGCAGGGCATGGAGCGGCCCGAGGAGTCCTCAACCCCGCCGGACCATTTGAACTGGGATGTCTGGTTGGGACCGGCTCCGGAACGCCCCTACGCGGAGAAGGCGTATCATCCGTTCAACTGGCGAGCCTGGTGGGATTTCGGGTGCGGGGCATTGGGTGACATGGCGTGTCACACCATGGACTGTGTGTTCGCCGTGCTCGATCCGGGCTCGCCGACCGCGGTCGAACTGGTGGCCATGTCTCGACCCTACGGCGAAACGTGCCCCACGTCGTCCATCATCAAATGGGAGTATCCCCGCCGTGGATTTCGGCCGGGCTTTACGTCCTACTGGTACGATGGCGGCCTGCGTCCGCGCCGGCCGAGGGATCTGGAGGTGGGACGGAAGCTGCCGTCAGCGGGAACGCTGTTCATCGGCACCCAAGCATCCATCCTGGCGTCGGGCGACTACGCCGAAAGCGCCCGAATCATCCCCGAAGCGAAGATGAAGGAGATCGGCAAGCCGGCGCGAATGCTCGATCGCTCCCCGGGCCACATGGACGAGTGGGTCATGGCCTGCAAGGGCGAAAAACCCATGGACTTCGCCCGGTCCAACTTCGACTACGCCGGGCCGTTTACCGAGGCCGTGCTACTGGGCAATGTCGCCCTGCGAACCGGCCGGCGACTCGAGTGGGACGCCGAAAACATGACGGTGACCAATCTTCCCGAAGCCAACCAATACATCAACAAGGAATACCGCGACGGGTGGAGGATAACATAACGTTCTCGTTGGCTGGTGCGTTCAATCGTCGCCAGGTCATCCGGGGGCGCAATCGCAAGCACCGGCCCGCTCCCTAACCAACGAATTGCATCTGATCTCTCTTACGGGAGGTCAAGACGTGCCATCGAGCGGGATCATCTGCGACCGCGAGAATAGCCTGGGTGGCGCTGCGGGCAAAACGCACCATGCCTCCGCTCCCTTACGGTCGCGGCTCGGATTCCGTTAGACGGCAATTCCGAGATCACTCGAAGTATAGAGGGCGTCAAAACGATGCCCAGCCCCCTCCACGTTTTCACGGGCCCCTTCCTGACGGTCGATGACCGCCACGATGCGTTGCAACGTCGCCCCGGTGTCGGTGATCACCTTGGCGGCCTCCAATGCCTGACCTGCTGTCGTGGCGATGTCTTCGACCATGACGACCCGATCGGCGGCGGTCATGACTCCTTCGACCAACTTGCTGGTTCCGTAATCCTTCTTCGAGTTGCGGATGATCACGAACGGTAGACCCGTCTTCAGGGACGTGGCCGCCGCCAACGCCACTCCGCCCAACTCCGCCCCGGCGATCAGCGTGGTATCGGAGTTGATGTATTCGCAAAAGCGCTCGGCCAGCGCCTTGAGAATCCGCGGCTGAGTCTCGAACCGGTACTTGTCGAGGTAGTATTTGCTCCGCCGGCCCGAACGGAGCAGGAAATCGCCCTCCAGATAGGCGGCTTCTCGAATGGCTTTACCGAGTTCGTCACGGTTCATCCCGATGGATTCCTTCCTCTTTACCTAGCAGTCTGTTCCCAGTTGTAGGGCCGCTGCGTCGGTGGTTTGGCGGATTAGCGTGGCGATGGTCATGGGGCCTACGCCGCCTGGGACAGGGGTGACCAACGACGCCCGCTCGATGACGGCATCAAAATCGACGTCGCCGATGGTGCCGACATTGTAGCCGCAGTCGATGACCACCGCCCCGGGCTTGATCCAGTCGCCCTGGGCGAAGCGCGGCTTGCCCACGGCGACGATCAGCACGTCGGCGTGCCGCACGATGTCGGGCAGGTTGCGGGTCCGCGAATGACATAGCGTCACGGTGGCGTGGGCGTTGATCAGCATCGACGCCATGGGTCGACCCAGGATGGGACTGCGGCCGACGACGACCGCATGGGCCCCGTCAAGCTCGACCTTGTATTCGGCGAGCAATCGCATGATGCCAGCCGGCGTGCAGGAGGCGAACGCGGGCATGCCCAGGATCGTCCGTCCCAACGTGGCCGATGTGACTCCGTCCACGTCTTTTTCGATGGGAATGGCCTCGAAAACCGCCCGCCGATCGATCGGGCGGGGCACCGGATGCTGCACCAGAATGCCATGGACCGATTCGTCGTCGGCTAGTCGGCGGATCTCGTCCAGCACTTGCTGGGTCGAGGTATCCCGCGGCAGCTCGATGGCCACCGAGTTCATCCCCACCTGCTCACAGCGTTTGCGCTTCATCTTGACGTAGGTATGGCTGGCCAGGTCATCGCCTACCAGTACCGTCGCCAGCGTCGGCGTGACGCCACGCTTAGATTGCATGGCATTCACCTCGGCTGCTGCTTCTGCAAGCAACCGCTTGGCCAGCGACCGGCCCTCCATAATCTTTGACGGCGTCCCGGATGACATGTTCGACAGGATAGGGTCCGATGGGGCGACTGTCACGTCGGGTTCACCTGCGTTGCGGTAGGCGTTGAATGGATCTTTCGGCATCGAACGGCACCGCCATAGAATCTGCGTATGCCTGCGTGGAACGGGTGGTGGATAGGGAGTGCGTGCCCGGTGCCTTCCGATCAGAACGGTTCGCATCAGGTCAACGTCTATCGGTACATCGCCGCACATAGCACTCGAGGCGCTGCGGTTTGGATGTTTGGCGGTGGACTACACCTTCGCATCGACGATGCCGAGGATCTCCGTTTCGCAGGTAATCGAGCGTTCCTGCATCTTCGACCCGCGCTTGAGGACGTCATCGATCCACGCCTTGTCCTTCACGTCTGCGGCGTTGATCTTGACGTTCAGGAACGCACCCATCACCGCGGAACGCGCCGCCAACGCCGCGACGCCGGCGTCGGAGACGGACGCCTTTAGTCCGATCTCCGCCATCGCTTTGGCGACCTCCATCGACTCCAGGGCGACCTCCATGACCCGGAGCGGCACCTCGATGGCGCCCTTCGTGGCATCCTGAATGGCCTTCTTCTTGGCAGCTTTCTCGGTGTCGGAGCCGGATGGCAAACCCCACGCGACCACGATGCGGTTGAACGCGTTGGTGTCTTCGTCGATGAGGCGGAGCAGCTCATCGTGGCAGGCCTTGCCCTTCTCCGCCCACCGCGAAAACTCCTCCCAGCGGTCGTCCCACCCGCGCTTGTGCGCGGAGAGGTTGGCGACCATGGTCGCCATGGCAGCGCCCATGGCGCCGAGCGCGGCGGATACCGATCCCCCGCCGGGGGCTTTGGATTCCGAAGCGCTTTCGTGTACGAAACCTGCCACGGTCATGTCCACGAGCTTCTTCGTAGACTTGTCGGCGATGGCGTACTCGATGATTTTCTCTTCGGACTTGAAGGGGTACAGCTCATCGAGGCCCATGGATTTGACGGCGATCTTGATCAGCTCGGAGTCGCTGACGCCGAGGCTGCGCTGCTGCTTGCGTAGGAAGTACCTGCCCGCATCGAGCATGGCCGCCAGCGGGATGAGGCCGACCAGCTCGGAACCGGTAACACGAATGCCTCGGTCGCGAGCCCTTTCACAGCACTCGTCGAACGCCACGTGGACGGGAGTGACACTCAGGTTGGTCAGGTTCATCGAAATCTGCGCGACGCCATACTCCTTGATGAACCAGCCGATTCCCTTGACGCACTTGAGCGACCCTGGCTGCCAGACCTTGTTGCCCGCTGCGTCCAGCACGGCTTTGCCGCCCGGCGTGCCGCCCTCGGTCTTGATTCGACCCTTCTCGCGAATGTCGAACGCGATGGCGTTGGCCCGGCGGGTGGACGTGGTGTTCAGGTTGACGTTGTAGGCCACCAGGAAATCACGAGCCCCGACCGCGGTCACGCCGTACTTGGGATCGAAGGTGCCCGGGCCGAAATCGGTCTTCCACTCCGCATCTTTCAGGCGCTCCGCCAGGGCCTCGTATTCCCCTGCCCGACAGGTAGCCAGGTTGCTACGCTTCTCCTGCTTGGCGGCGTGTTCGTAGAAGTAGCCGGAGATACCGACCTCGTCGCCCAATCGTTTCCCGAGCGTGTGGGCGAAGGTGACGGTCTGATCCATGGTGATGTTGGCCACCGGCACCAGCGGGCAAACGTCCATGGCCCCGAAACGGGGATGCTCGCCGCGGTGCTTACTCATGTCGATCAGCTCTTTGGCCTTGCGACCAGCGCGCACGGCGGCCTGGATCACCGCATCAGGCTTGCCCACCATGGTCACCACCGTCCGGTGGGTCGCCGCTCCGAGATCGACGTCCAACAGCGTGACACCATCGACGCCCTCGATCTGATCCGTGATCTGTTTAATCAGCCCCGGATCCCGGCCCTCGCTGAAATTGGGAACACATTCGATCAGTTGGTCAGCCATGTCCTCTTGGTCCTCAGCCCGGATGCACGATGTTGCCACGCTTGATCACCGTTCGCACACAGTTTCGACCCACATGATAGGCCCATTGCAGATGGTTGGGGACATCAAGGATCAGCAGATCGGCCTGCATGCCCGGCAGCAGCGCACCCAGGCGATCGCTACGCCGAATAGCGGCTGCCGAGTTGGCTGTCGAGGCGATCAGCGCTTCGGTCGGGGTCATGTGCATCTGCGTGCAGGCGATGCTCATCACCAACGGCATCGATTCGATCAGTGATGACCCGGGGTTCAGATCGGTCGCCAGGGCCACCGCTAAACCGGCGTCGATCAATCGGCGAGCCGGCGCTTGCTCGACACCCAGGAAGAACGAACACGCAGGCAGCAACACCGCCACGGTGCCCGCCGACCTCATCGCAGCAATTCCGTCGTCGTCGATGCACTCCAAATGATCCGCCGACGCCGCCCCCAATTCCGCCGCCAACCGACTCGCCCCGCATTGGGTGATCTGGTCCGCGTGCAAACGCGGAATCAGGCCATGCTCCCTGCATACCGTTAGAAACCGGCGCGAGGCGTCCACGTCAAACGCGGTCCGCTCGCAGAACACGTCGGCGAACTCGGCCAGCCCGTTGTCGGTGATCCTCTTCAGCACCGCGGGATCGAGCACCAGGTCCAGATACTCGTTGGGCCGCCCGGCAAACTCGCCCGGCACGGTGTGGGCAGCCAGGTAGGTGCCGATCAACTCCATCGGTTGGCGTTTCGCCAACCGATGAACCGCATGCAACATCTTGATTTCGTCGTCCGGCGTCAGGCCGTAACCGCTCTTGATCTCCGCGGTGGTCGTGCCTGCTTCGAGCATGCGCCGCAGCCTGGGCAAGGCGGACTCGACCAGGTCCTCGACCGATGCATTGCGGACGGATTTGACGGTCATCTTGATGCCACCGCCCGATTCGGCGATCTGGGCGTAGCTTCGACCCTCGCAGCGTTGAACGAACTCCGCCTCCCGGCTCCCGGCAAAGACAGTGTGCGTATGACAATCGACCAAGCCGGGCACCACGCAGCCGCCCTCGGCATCGACCACGTCGTACTCGTCAGGAATCGCCACCACGTCAGCCGCGCCGCTCGCCTCGATGATGCCGTCACGAATCAGCACGACTGCGTCGCGGACGACCGGCGCCTCGCCCATTTCCCGACCGGCGGCCGGGCCGCGACGACCGATGAACAGCTCGCTGATGTTGCGCACGGCCCACGCTAACGGTGTGTTATCTTTCATGTTCCCTCACGCCAGCCGGACCCATGGATTGCGATCCATGGGCTGGTGGCGTGTTTCCGCGACCATTCAAGCATCGATAGACAGTGTATCCGACCGCGCGCATACTCGGTAGGGGCGACGAAGGCCGCGTCGATCGGACACATCCCGCCGCGTCCCGCGCCGAGCCCTCGGTCAAAACTGCTTGCGGGAGTCGAGCAGAATGCACACCGGACCGTCGTTGGCGGACTGGACGCTCATCGTCTCACGAAATACGCCACGCTCGACGGTGACGCCGCGGGCGGTCAGTACGGCGCAGAACTGCTCGTACAACACCACGGCCTTCTCCGCCGGGGCTGCCCCGGCGAAGGCGGGCCGCCGACCCTTGCGGGCATCGGCCAGAAGGGTGAATGCGCTGACCACCAGGACCGCGCCGCCTGCGTCGATCACGTCGCGATTCAATCGACCTTCGCAATCCTCGAAGATTCTGAGATAGCGAATCTTCTCGGCCAGATAGGCGGCGTCTTCGGGCGTGTCTTCGAGACCGACGCCGAGGTATACGAGCAGCCCGGTCCCGATCCGCGACTCGCACCGTCCGTCTACATCGACCTGAGCTGAGGCGACCCGTTGCACCACTGTTCGCATGGATTCTGCTCCGGGGGCTAGGATGGCGAGGATGCCGGCGGCGCCGTCGGCTGAGGGCCGTGATGCGGACCCACTCGGTACATGGCCGCCATCCGCTCGATCCGCTCAGCCACCACCTCCCGCAGCTCGGGCGGTTCCAACACCTCGACCTGATCACCGTACCCGAGCACCCACCAGGATATCTCGTCTGCTCCGTCCACGTCGGCCTCGAAGATCAGGCAACCATCCGAAAGCCGATGCGTGGATTGGGTCTTGTGCCAGAGAACCTCTTCGACGTTGCCGGCCACTTTCCGGCTGAACCGCAAGCGCACGTGGTAAGACCGCTCACCGCGGATCATCTGCCAGGCGTTTCCGAAATACTCATCCAGGCTGAACTCGTCATCGGGTGTGTAGTGCTCCTGGCTCAATTCCAGGCCGGTGATTCGCTCCAGCTTGAAGGTCAGCGTCTTGCCCTCCTGCTCCGAGAAGGCGATTAGATACCAGCCACGCTGGGCGAACATCAATCGGTGTGGATGAAGGACTGCCTCAATGACCTTGCCCTCATAATAGGAGTCGTATCTCAGAATGACCTTTCGGCGATCATGCAGCGCCAGACGCAAGGTCGTACAAATGGCATCGACGCTCTCGTGGTCCGATGCGGGCCACTCGCGCACATCCGTCAACTCGATCAACGAGCGCCCCAGTTCCTGCATTTGTACCGGAAGGGTGCTCTCGATCTTCATCGCCGCCGACACCAGCGCGGGGTGATCCGACGCAACCATGATCGGCAACGCCTTGCGAGTGGCCAGCATGAGGGCCAGGACTTCCTCAATCGACAGACTCACCGCTGTCATGAAGAACGACCGATCGAGCGAGCAGGTGTGATCGATGCGGCCGTAGCGGATGGGAACGCCCGCCGTTTCGAGCAGGGCGATGTCGCGGAACAAGGTTCGGCGGGAGCACCCCACTTCCTCGGCCAGCAAGTTTGCCCCATAGGAGCGTCGGCTTCTCAGCAGCCTGATCAGCCGAAACAGTCTCTCTAGTACGTCGACATCCATTCCAAGTGTGCCCCAAACTCAACCATCGCTGCGAAACACATCAGTCTAAAGCATCGGAAGAACCATGGCCAGCGCCGACCAAAGAATTCCCACCTGAGGATGGTCAACGACGCGGGATGGAGACGCGAAGATACGGCGGCTCCTGGAATCTCAAATTGCCGCCGCGACAACGAGCGGGCACGCAAAGGAATTCTCAGTCCGCGGTCTCAGCCAATGTGGGGAGGTTGGGCTTGTGTTTGTCAGTCTTGTACGCGGAGAGCACCGCATCACGGTGATCGAGTCGCGTGCGAAGAAACTCAGCCACCGCCGGCAGCACGGTATCCGGGTCGGCCAAGCTCGGCACCCACAGTTTGGGCCACTCGAATACCAAATACCCGCGGTAGACAACTCCGCGAAGCAAGTCGATGGCCCGGGGCCAATCCACTTGTCCCTGCCCGGGAAGTTGGTAGTTCGTGAGACATCCGCGTTCGTCGAAGTCGGCATCGCAGACATGGACCAGGCTCAGGCGACCGGCCAGGCGCGGCACGGCGGTGGTCGATCGTTCGTTGCAGGCCATGGCGTGGCAGGGGTTCCAGCAGCAGCGCACGGCAGGATGATCCACCGCGTCGGCAATGAACCACAGGTCGCGACTGTTGAGCATATCGCCCCCGTTTTCGACGACCACGGTCACGCGGTGACGGGCTGCGACGTCGGCCACCGACCCCAAGACCGCCGCCACGCGCGAGATGGTCGCCTGATGCGTCGAGGTGGGTGGAATCTCACCGGCGAACATGCGCACCAGCGGGCAGTCGAGAGACGCTGCCAGCTCGATGGTTTCGATGAGCTTGGCTCGCTGATCGGCCACCTCGCGGCGAACCAACCCGCCCAGCGAAGCCGACGTCCCCAAACACACCAGATCCACGCCGTGCTCGCCGAACAGTTTGATCGTCGCCTGGGGATCGCCGGCCAGTTCGGGCACCAGAGGGAGGTGCAGTTGGCCCTGGATACCTCGAAGTTCGACCCCGTCAAATCCATAGGCCTTGGCCTGGGCGACCAGCTTTTCCAAATCCCATTCGGGAGCTACCAAAGAACTGAAACCGATTCTCACGGGTGACACCTCACGTAATTGGTTGTTGACGAGAACTCAGACAGCAAGGGGCCACGCCTCAGTTGGACCATCCGCTCCCTCACGGTCGCGGCTCGGATTACCTTGCCCTTCGCCCGTTGCGAAGCGCCTCAACTGGCCCGGTGGGCGGTCACGATCAACGCATCGTTTTGCCCGCCAAAACCGAAGCTGTTGGACAACGCGGTCTCCACCTCGATTCGACGCGATTCGTTCGGCACATAGTCCAAATCGCACCGCGGGTCGGGCTCACGATAGTTGATGGTCGGCGGAACGACGCCGTTCCGAATAGCCAGAACGCAGGTAATGATCTCGACCACCCCAGCCGCGGCGATCAAATGCCCCAGCATGCTCTTGATACTGCTGATCGGTACCTGGCTGGCCCGATCTCCGAACACCGCCCGAATAGCCAGCGACTCGATCTTGTCGTTCTCCTCCGTCCCCGTGCCGTGGGCAGAGATGTAGTCAATCTGTTCCGGCGACAGGCCCGCATCTTCGATGGCCAATCGCATGGCGGCAATCGCCCCGCGACCGTTCTCGTGAATGTCGGTGACCCGGAACGCGTCCGCCGTCGATCCGTAGCCGACCACGTTTGCAAGTATCGTCGCCCCACGATCCCGGGCGTGCTGCTCTTCTTCGAGGATGACGATGCCCGCTCCTTCGCCCAGCACGAAACCATCACGATCACGATCAAAGGGACGCGAGGCCGTCCGGCACGAGTCGTTCCGTGTGGACAACGCCGTCAACCGATTGAAACCGGTCACGCCCAGCGGGTGGATCATGGTGTGTGCTCCGCCCGAGATGATCACGTCGGCGTCGCCCCGGCGAATGATCGCCGACGCCTCACCGATGGCTTGCGTACTGGCGGCGCAAGCGGTCAAGGTGTTGAAACACGGACCGCCCGCTTGGAAATGAACAGCCAAATGTCCGGCGGCGAGGTTGGGTTCCTGCTCGAACTCGGTTGTGGGATCGAGGGTTCGCCGGGCGACCTCGGCCCACAGGCTCACATCCAGATGCGGTCCATCGGGCGAGTCCTTCACCCATCCCTTGACGGCGGCTTGGGAAAACGAATCGAAATCCAGAGGCCCCTCTCCTCCGCCCAGGTACACGCCCACCCGAGCGGAATCCAGGTCGTCCACCGATGACAGACCGGCCGACTCCCATGCCTGATGAGCGGCGGCCAGGGCGAACTGCGTGTTGCGACTGGCGCCGTCATGCTCGGCCGCCCGCGCCCCCAGGAAGTTGGACAGACTAAACCCGTCAACTTCAGCCGAGAACTGCGTCGGAAATGTTTCCGCATGGAACCGCGTCGTGGGGCCGACACCCGACGTACCCTCGAGCAACTTGGCCCACACGCCGTCGATGTCATGTCCCAGCGGGGTTATCCAACCCATTCCGGTGATGACCACCCTGCGTGACACGTCACCTACTCCTCAACCCTGCGCACCACAATGGCGGCGTTTTGACCCCCGCCGAGAGTATACCCGACGGTCAGCAGGTGTCCGATACGAGCGTCCACGGGATCACCTTGCACGAAACGAAATCCGAATCGCCGTTCCGCATGCTCAGTATTGCGAGACGGAACGACGGTACTCTGCACCATACTCATCACCCCCACCGCGAAGTCGAGCGCCCCACTGCCGGCGCCGTTCGTACCCAGCGATCCCTTCGTGGCAATGGCCGGGATCGATTCGAGGCGTGGCCCAAACACGTCGGCAAACGCGGCGGCCTCGGACGCGTCTTGGTCGGCGACACCGGTGCCGAACGTGACGATCAGGTCGATGTCGCTGGCTCCCACGCCTGCGTCGGAGAGGGCGGAGCGAATGGCCCGGGCAATCCCCCGGCCATCCGGATCGGGTTCGGACCAGCTATGCGTGTTGGCGCTGGCTCCGAAACCGACCAGCTCCGCGTAGATGCGGGCTCCACGCTGCCTGGCGTGATCCAAATCTTCGAGCGTGACCAGGCCGCCACCTTCGCTGCATACCGTGCCGGCACGATCCGCGGCAAATGGGCGACACGCCGACTCGGGTTTCTCGTCGGACCCCACGTCCACGCGTCCGAGCAAGGCCGCACGCACCATGGCCATCGGGTTGATCTTGCTTTCCGCGCCGCCGCAGATGCAAACATCCGCCACCCCTCGAGCGATGCTGCGGAACGCTTCGCCGATGGCTAGGTGGCTGGAGGCTTCGCCGCAGGTCAGCGTGTTCGACGGAGCCTGAGCGTTCTGCACGATGGTCACGTGACAGGCCAGCATGTTGGGCAGCGATCTGAGCAGCCACAGCGGGGTCAGGTTCTCCATCCCCCCACGCCCCCACTTCGCCAGGCTGAAGTCGCCGTTTTCGTCCACCGCAGTGGAAAAGGCGCAGGCTAGCTCGTCGAGGTCTGTACAAATCAGGCCGGCGCCGATGTTGGCTCCGAATCGAGTGGGATCCACATTGGGCGGGCCCTCCACCTCTCCGCGATCGATCAGGCAGCGGGTCTTGAGCCCAGCGTCCTTGACCGCTTCGTAAGCCGCCACCACCGCCAGCTCGATGTCCCGGGCCATCACCTTGGCGTTCTTTCGCAGGGACTTGGGAACGAATTGGCTGATCTTGAACGGGGCCACTTCGCCGCCCAGGCAGCTTTGCAAGTTGGAGGCATCGAAGGCCTGGACCGGCCCGATGACCGATCGCCCGGTGATCAGTCCATCCCATAGCGCTTCGCGCCCGATGCCCATCGGACTCACCACGCCCAGACCCGTGATGACGACCCGTCGCTCCCCAGTCATGCGGACTCTCCGCTCCGATCGATGCCCGTGCGGTAGGTCTGCAGCAGGTTCATGAACTGATCCCCGAAGACGAAGTTGTGCTCCGGAAGAGGCGGGTCCATCCCGCCTGAGCCCACGTGAGAAAACATCAGATCCACCCTGCCCATCTCGACGCCGTTCTTGGAGACCACACCTCGCGTGACCGCCCCGGCATCCGCGATGGACTCCAACTCCGCGTCGTATCGAAGCTGATCTCCGGGCCGAACCATGTCGTCGAATACCGCTCGCTTGATCTTAGCCAGTATCACTTTTTCGCGGAAGCCGCGGGCCTCGCCCACCAGGATACCCGCCGTCTGAGCCATCCCCTCGATCATCAACGTGGCCGGCATCACCGCGAAGCCGGGAAAGTGATCGTGCAGGTAATCCTCAGCCAACGTGACGTTCTTGACCGCCGTCGCCCGAACGCCCGACTCGAACGCCTCAAACCTATCGATCCAGATCCAACGCATGGTACTTGTGCCTGCGATTCGGTCATCCCGTGACGTGGTGCTGTGTCACAACCACACATAGCGAGCCGCGGGCTTCAGCCCGCGCGGATCCGCGCGGACTAAAGTCCGCGGCTCATCTCTTTCCCACGTCGCCCGACCCGCTAGGCCGCGGGCTGCAACTTTTGCTCGATATAGTTGACGATCGTGCCGACGGTAAACAGGTCCGGCATGCGCGACAGGGTCGGATCCGTCTCGAACTCGGAAAAGTCGGCGTGGGGCATGACCTCTTTGAGCTTGGCCAACCCCGCTGGAGTCATCCGGTTGTTTTCCACGTAATCCGGATTGTTGAACACGTCCTCCGGCGGAAACAACTCCCCCCGGGGAATCTTGATGGAAAACGACTTTTCCAGCCGAAACGCGATATCCAGAAAGTCAATGCTTTCGGCGCCGAGATCGCCTGTCAGCGTCACCGTCTCGCCGACCTCGTCCTCGTCCACCCCCAATGCTTCCACCAGAACCTCTTTGATCCGCTGGAGCGTTTCGTCTCGGCTCATCGCCATTCCCGTGCGTCTCCTCAGTCAACCGTCAACTCGACCCACCGCTTGCGACGATGCAGCCGTGGAACTACCTGTCCCATCCTTTACCGGCTCCGGGGCCCCACATCCAAGACCGCCGATCACTGCCCATTGTCGCCGGGCAGACTCCCGGATCTGTTCGTCAATGGTGGCCAACTCTGGGTGGCGATCGGCGAGGATGGCGTGGCTCAACGTGAACCGCGCCTTGACCACCTCCGCATCGTCCCGAAAGCCCGAGGCCACAAACTCACTGTCACTCCGCGACAGACGGCGACAGGTCACCTCGCCTCGCAAGGCCTGCCCCGGCACAACGAAACTTCTATAGGTAACGTTCTTCGCCTCCCGGAGCAAGATAAGCGTCTCCGCGAAGTCGTGGGTCGCTCGAACCAGCCAGGCCGCCGACTCCACCAGCATCTCCAACATCAAGACCCCGGGAAACACGGGAAAGGTAGGGAAATGATCCGCGAGATATTCCTCGCTCAGCGTAATGGCTTTGATAGTGCTGATCGACGTGCCCGCCTCCCACGCCGTTACCCGGTCTACTAGTGAAAACTGCATGGTTATCGTGCTGCCGGAATCCTCGACTACGCGCTCGCAGGCCCGACCTCAACGCCCGACAGGCTGTGCCAATGTCGAGACAAGACGGCGGCCAATTCAAGCCTGAGACTGTTTTCTCGCCGACTGCCGAGGACCGATCCGAGTCTCTCGATGCTTGAATCGCCAAGGAACCACGCCACAAGCCCATGGATCGCAATCCATGGGTCCGACGGATCCCACCGTCGCTCAGTTGACCACTCAATCCTCAATGGCGGTGCTGGTGAGAGTCTACCGGACGGCTCACAGGTTGGCCAGGGGATCGGCAGGGCTCGGGCTCAGGTCATGCGAATGAATCGGCCCAACAACCGACTCGGCACCCACAGCGCCGCGACCAGGAGGGCCAACTCAAACCCTCGAACGGCGAACACCAAGCCGGCATCGACAAACACCAGCAGGAGAATGCCTTGCTTGACCACGGATTGGACGGTGTGCGGCCCGGGGTTCTTCACCGCGGTACGGATCGGTGAGAGCAGTTCGCTGGCCAGCAAACCGGCCACGATGAATACCGGCCACCACGTTCGATCATCCAGCCAATAGAGACCGCCGACACCTAGCAGGGCGACCAGCATGCCGGCCCCCGCGAGTCGCAACTGTAACCGCGAGCCGCCCGTCGCTTCGTGACGAGCAAAGCCGGTGAGCGAGGTCACGTACATGCCCACGATCCCGGCGGCATAGAAACCCGAACTGCCGAACGCCGCAAAAAAGCTCGAGCTGCCGAACACGACCTCGGCTGCGCTCATCCCCATCAGCAGATTCAACGCCCGACACATCCCCATGCACGGTGGACCCGCCGGCGTGCGCTTGAGCACACCGTCGTACAACAGAATGCACACCCCCAGCATCACCGCGAGCAGGCGTGTCACACCGGGAACGAACTGAGCCAGACCCACACCGGCGATCAGCAGCGTCATCCCCAGCCACCCGGCGTGCCGGCGGGCGATCTGTCCGGAAGGCAATGGGCGTTGCGGGCGCTCACCCGCATCCTGCTCGAAATCAAAGAAGTCGTTCAGCACGACGCCGGCCATGTACAGACATGCCGACGCACCCGCGAGGATGGCCAGCCGAGTCACGCCGGTTGAGGCTCCCTCGCCCGTCAGCACGCCTCCCATAAACAGGTAGCCCGCCAGGATATCCGCGATGGCGGTCACGACATTGGGGAGTCGCAGGAGCTGAAAGTAAGCCTTGACGCTAGTCATGTACTGGAATCATGGGTCAGTGAGCAATGGCTCGAGCCATCGACGGGCTTCGCGACCCGCGCCGTCGGGATCGTCCAGGTACGGGTACAGCTCGACAGTCAGCCAGCCTTCGTATCCGGTCTCCCGGATGGCATCCAGCACCGCCGCAAAGTCAATGGCCCCCCGTCCGGGGATCAGATGCTCATGGACGCGCGTCGCAGCAATGTCTTCAAGATGATAATGGCGAGTGAGCGCCGCCAACCGTCGCACCGTCTCCGGCAACGGATCACTCACACAGTAGAAATGTCCCACGTCGAAGTTGAGGCCGAACGCAGGCGAGTCGATTCGGGCAGCCAGCTCCAGAAACTGATCCGCGGTTTCGATCAGCAGTCCAGGCTCCGGCTCGACCAGCAACTGAACACCCTCAGTTTCTGCCCTGGCCAGCACCTCGCACAGCCCATCGACGAAGATGTCCATCGCCTGATCGCGACTCACCCCATCCGGCAGCGGCCCGCCGGGCTCGGTGGTAATGGAGGGGGCGCCGAGTTTGGCGGCCATCGTCAGGGCGGCCTTGGTATGTTCCACACGCTGACCACGATAGTCGGCGTCCGGCTCGATCCACGACGGGTGCCAAAAATCCTGGACCGCATTCATCATGAATGCGTTGACGTTGGAGATGGTCATCTGCGCCTGCGTGAGGGCATCGCGAATGCCGGCAATTTGTTCATCGCCCGTCGTCGCCGGCCAGGCGTGGGGCACGTCGGCCATCAGCTCGACCCCCGCAAACCCGAGCCCAGCCACCCGCCGAACAGCCTCTTCGATCGACACCTTCATGTACGCATTGGAACTATAAGCCAGCTTCATGGCCGCCCATTCTCGAT
>JADFPW010000299.1 GCA_022562105.1 Planctomycetota bacterium | reverse complement strand
TCGGCTGGATCGAGGTAAACCGATCGCTCGGAGAAGCATCCGCACCCGAGAAGAGCCGCTACGACCAGCCCAACAAACGACCCAAGCCCGACTTCGACGATGCGTGTCGGCGGCATCCGACTCAAACCCGCCGAGCGTGTCGGCCGGCATTCAGCCAATTGGCCCCAGTGTCGACGTCCCATGAGCAACGATCACCTCTCCGGCTACCGGTCTCCGTTTGGCACCGGTTTGTAACCGGTGTAATCTTGTGCCATCGGCTTTTCAGTCGGTCAATCGGCGATCACCCTCCGAATCCCGATAGCCCCACCGTTATTATGATTCGTCTTGCGCTCGTCGGCAACCCAAGCGAGCCGCGGACTTTAGTCCGCCCGGATCTGCGCGCTCGTATCTACCATTTCCCGAGTCCGCGCGAACTGAAGTTCGCGGCTCGCTGGATAATCCCTATTGAATTGCTGGATGTTGGGTGGCCGAGTATCGTAGCAAACGGTGCTACGTAAGGGCGCCCAACGAGTAGAATGTTCCCGGAGTCGCTCGGCGAATGCCTCGCAAATTCATCATCTCGGCGGTGCTCATCGCGGTGGTATTCGGCGTGGCGGGTCTGGCGGCTTGGCTGCTGATTCGCTCTGCCCAGAAACCCGGCCTGACTGCCGACCCCACGCCTCCACCGCTCGTCGAAACGGTGATGCTTTCGCCCGAGTCCATGGACCAGGAGTTCGTCGGATACGGAAACGTCCGTCCCAAACGGGCGGCGACGCTGTCCGCCGAGGTGGCTGACGAGGTCATCGAATTGGTCGGCGATCTGCGGGAGGGGACGGCCGTCCGAACGGGCCAGGTGTTGGTACGTATCGACGACCGCCGGTATCGCCAACTACTTCTCCAAGCCCAAGCCCAGGCGGCGGTGGCGCAGGCTCAGATCGATGAACTGGTGGTGAGGCGGGCGAATCTGGAGGCCCTGCGCAGCCTGGTCCGAATAGAGGTGGAGATTACCGCCACCGAGGAACGGCGGCTCATCGATCTGTTTGAGGATGAGGAGGCCAACAAGCGAGAACTCGACATCGCCCGATTGGCCCATCGGCGCGTGCTGCGAAGCTTGCAGGAGCTGGACAACGAGCTCGCCCTGTTGGAGCCGACGACCCAACGGCTGCAAGCATCCCTGCGCGTCGAGCAGGCCGTGGCCGAACTGGCTGCGATCAGCGTCGAGGATTGCTCAATCAGGGCCCCGTTCGACGGCGTGATTGAGACTCTGCACGTCGAAATTGGCGACAAGGTACGGGTGGGAAGTCTGATCGTGCGGGTGGTGGACACATCGGTGGTCGAGGTTCCGATACGCTTGGCCGCCTCCACTCGCCCGCATGTCGGACCGGGATCGGCTTGCCGTATTTCGGTAGACACCGCTGACGGATCACAATGGAACGGCGTCGTAGCACGCATCTCCCCGGTCGTTGACCAGGAGAGTCGGACGTTCTTCGCCTACGTCGAGGTGGACAACACGAGGCAGGAAATTCCGTTGGCGCCGGGCACGTTCGTCCGGGCGACCGTGCGCGGCCCGCGTCTGGTGAATGTGCTATCGGTTCCCCGAGATGCGATCGTCGACGGCGGCGTGTTTCGATACGAGGGGGGCGTCGCCCGGCGGGTCGCGGTGGTCGTGTCCCATCGCCTCCACGACACGGCGGTAGTCGAAGGCGATCTGGTGCCGGGCGATCTGGTAATCACCACCAATCTCGATCGCCTGGCCGACGGCTCGGCCGTGCGCGTTGAATCGGATGCCCCTACTGTATCCAGCGAGAAGGACGAGCGCTCGGAGGAGCACGCGTCGCCATGACCTCGCTTCCTCGCTTCAGTGTGCATAACCCGGTCCTGGTGAACCTGGTCATGTTTGCCACGATCGTTGGTGGGGTGTACGCGGCTCTGACGCTGGTTCGGGAGATGTTCCCCGAATCGCGCCCCGATCAGATCTACGTTTCGACCGCCTACCCGGGAGCGACGCCGGCGGAGGTGGAAAAGGGCATCAGCATCAAGATCGAAGAGCAGATCAAGGACATCGACGGGGTCGATGAGATGCTCACCCTCATCTCAGAGGGCTCCAGCACGATCATCCTTTCGTTGCGAAACGACGTGGACGATACCAGCGAGGTCATGGACGAAGTCAGGGACGCCGTCGACTCCATACGGCGGACGGACTTTCCGATCGACGCGGAGGAGACCCGGGTCGTCGAGTTCGAGCCTCAACTGCCGGTCATCTCGGCCACGTTCTACGGTGATCTTAGCGACGAGGAGCTCAAGCATTGGGGTCGCCGGATGCGCGATGATCTGCTGGCCATCCCCGGCATCACCAACATCGAGCTGAGCGGCACGCGCAAGGACGAGATCAGTGTCGAAGTTCACCCGGACCTGTTGTTGAAGTACGGCCTGTCGTTCATGGATGTGAGTCAGGCGATCGCCGAAGCCAACCTGGACCTGCCGGGCGGACAGATCAAGACGGCTCGATCCAACATCGCGGTCCGCACCTTAGGGGAGCAGGATCAGGGCGAGGCGATCGCCGAGATCATCGTTCGCAGCGATCCAAGCGGCCAGGTCGTGCGGGTGAGCGATATCGCCGAGGTGATCGACGGTCTCGAGGACAGCGATATTGTCGGGCGATTCAACGGGCTGCCCGCGGTCAGCGTGACCGCGTACAAGACGGCCGATCAGGATGCGATCGACATCGCCGCCAAGGTCAAGGCGCTGGTCGCCGGCAAGCAACGACTGCCGTTCGAGGAGGGCGCGCTACGCCGCGTCCTGAATCGGATCGGTTTCAAGAGCGAGATCCGCTCGGTTTACGAGCAGGCCTACAACGACCCCTACCCCGCCATCGGCCGGCTGCAAACGCACACCAATCTAGCCCGATTCATCGAGGGGCGATTGGATCTGCTGACCCGCAACGGCTCGTGGGGTCTGTTGCTGGTGTTCTTGTCGCTGCTGACGTTTCTGAACTGGCGGGTGGCGTTTTGGGTGATGATGGGGCTGGTGCTGGCCATCCTGGGCACGTTGGTGGTGATGAAAATCATCGGGCTGACCCTGAACCTGATCTCCATGTTCGGGCTGATCATCGTGTTGGGCATGCTGGTGGACGACGCCATCATTGTCGGCGAGAACGTCTTTACCCACGTCGAGAACGGAATGGAACCCAAGCTCGCCGCCATACACGGAACCGAAGAGGTCACTTGGCCGGTGGTCTGCGCCATCGCCACCACTGCCGTCGCGTTCGCCCCGCTGCTGTTCATCGAGGGACAGATTGGCGATTTCATGGGCGTGCTGCCGTTGATCGTGGTCATATCCCTCGGAGTATCCCTGTTCGAGGCGCTGACCATACTCCCGTCTCACCTGGCTGAGTGGCTGGTGCCGCATAAACGTATCACCGGGCCGGTCGAGTTCGAGACGCAGCCACGGTCGGGCGCCGTCAAACCCAACCCGCCGGCGCCCCCCGTGCCCTGGTGGGTTCGCTTCCGTCGATGGCAACGTCATTGGGTCAGCCAGCGACTACCGTCTGTGTATGAGCGGTTCCTACGTCGAGCCGTCAGCTACCGTTACGTGACGACCGCGATAGTCGTGGGAGCCTTGATCGTCTGCCTGGCTGCGGTCCGTAGCGGTCACGTGCCGCTGGAGCCCTTCCCCAAGATGGATTCAGAGATGCTCGTCGCCAACCTGCGGATGGCGGTGGGGACACCGATGGATGCCACCGCCCGAGCGGCTAGTCGCATCGAGGAGGCGGCCATGTCGATGCCGGAGATGGCTTCGGTCTTCACGCTGCTCGGCGCCCAAATGAACAACGTCGGAACGACAACGGGCAACGAGAGTTCCCACCTTGGACAGGTGTACATGGAACTCAAGCTGGTCGAGGAGCGTGACCGCACCAGCGACGAGATTCTCAACGCCATGCGAGAGCAGGTCGGACCGATCGCCGGGGCCAGCTCGTTGAAATTCGAGACCATGACCGGCGGACCCGGCGGGGCGCCGGTCCACGTGGAAATCCGCGGTGAACGAGTCCACGACCTGGTCGCGGTCGCGGAGCAAATCAAGCATCGGTTGACGCAATTTGCCGGCGTATACGACATTTCCGACGATTTCGATGCCGGTCGGCGCGAGGCCCAGATCGAACTGTTGGACTCCGGTCGAGCGCTGGGCCTGACCACCCAGTTGCTGGCCACGCAGGTGCGGGCGGCGTTCTACGGATTGGAAGCTCGCAAGGTTCAACGCGACCGCGAGGACGTCAAGATCATGGTGCGCTACCCGCGCCGATTCCGGCAGCGGGTATACGACATCGAGTCCATGTGGATCTCCACTCCGCAGGCCCGACAGGTGCCGTTCATCGAGGTCGCCCGTCTGACCGAAGGTACCGGGTACGCCGCGATTCGACGCAAGGATCAGCTTCGCATGATCTCCGTAGTAGCCGACATCGACGAAGGCGTGACCAACTCCCGCTTGATCACCAGCTCGTTGGCGACCGAGTTCCCCCAAATCGAGCGGACCTACCCCGGCGTGCGCATCGAGTTGGGCGGGCAGCGCCGCGAGTTCGCCAAATCCTTCGGCTCGTTGCAGGGCGACTTCACCATCGCCTTGTTGTTGATCTACTTGATCCTGGCGGGTCTGTTCCGCAGTTATGTTCAGCCGTTGGTGGTGATGGCGGCGATCCCGTTCGGCCTGATCGGCGCCGTCGTCGGGCATGCGGTCATGGGCATGCCGCTGACCATCATGTCGCTGATCGGGATGGTGGCCTTGACCGGCATCGTGGTGAACGACTCGCTGATTCTGCTTTCATTCGTCAATCGTCGTGTGGCCGCCGGTGATCCGGTCTTCGAGGCGGTCATCGCCGGTGGACGTAGTCGCCTGCGGGCAATTCTGTTGACCTCCGTGACCACCATCGTCGGCCTCGCTCCGCTGATGTTGGAGCAATCGTTCCAGGCCCGCTTTCTGATCCCCATGGGGATTTCCATCACCTTCGGTCTGGCCTTTGCGACGGTGTTGACCCTGGTCGTCGTCCCCTGTTTCCACGTGATCGTGGACGATGCCAAGCAATTGTTCCGCCGAGCCCGCCACTACCTACCCCGCATCGTCCCCGAAGCGTGACGGCGTTTGACCCTGTCACCCTCCTCTGCATGGCCACCAGGTTTGCTGGGTTGCCCCGTAGGGGCATTCGAGAATAGCCCAGCGATTCATCGCTGGGATGTCGGCGCCAAGAGACACAATAGTCCCGTAGGGACGACAGAGGAGCGTGCCGACAATCAGTCGTCCCTACGGGACTTGGTGAAACGGTGCGTCTTTTACCCGGCGATTAATCGCCGGGCTATTACCATTCTGTCCCTACGGGACGTTGGGAGACCCGACATCCCCTCTTCGGAAACGAGCGATCGGCTGCACGGTGGCTGCCTGTGCCTTGGTGGCCGTAGCGGCGTGGATGTTGCTTGGCGGTAGACCTACAATGCGATAGACAAGGCGTGCCTGGGCTCACGCCGACTGAGAAGGTCGCAATTCATGAGCCACCACAGACGACATCAATCTCC
>JADFPW010000298.1 GCA_022562105.1 Planctomycetota bacterium | reverse complement strand
GATTCAACCCGTTGCCCTTCAGAACCCGTGCCCGCGGGTGTTCGCCCCGACGCGGGCCACAGACGCTGCGCCGGCGGGCATTCACCCTGATCGAGATGGTCGGAACGACCCTGATCCTGGGCATCACCATCACCGGAACCGTCGGGGCCGTCCACGTCATCACTCGGGCCGGCAGCCAGGCCGGGGAACATTCCCAACAGCGGGCCGTCGCCGCGTTAGCGATGAATCGCATGCGCCGCGAGATCGGGCTCGCCATTACCGTCACCAGCCTGACTTCCAGTGGCATTGACTTCACCCATCCGGATATTACCGGCGACAATGCGGACGATGTCATCGCGTATGCATGGTCCGGAACCTCGGGCGATCCCCTGACGCGCACCCTGAACAATGGGACGGCGCAGGCGTTGATTCCCGAGTGCAACAGCCTGGTCTTCAAGATCGAAACCAGAGACCGAGTGGATAGCTCCCCCGTCGTGACGGAGACCCCGGAGGTGCTCATCGCGTCTCACGACATCTATCCGGTGGAGTACACGTACACGACCACGTCGTCCGCCTTGCAGTCAACCAGTCATGCAGCGATGACGTTCACGCCCAACTATACGGACGCGACTTCCGTCCGATTCACGCGCGCGAAGCTGTCCCTCAAGAAGATCGACTGGTGGATGACCGGTACGCTGTCGGTCGAGATACACTCGGTTCAGGCCGGCACCCAGAATCCGGCAGACACGGTTCTCGAAGAAGTGAACACCTCGATCGCGGATCTCTCGACCGCGTACCTATGGGAGGAGTTCTATTTCGACGAGGTCGGCCTGACCGTCGGTGTGCCCTTCTCACTCGTGGCGTATACCGACCAGACCTCTACGTACGTGCGTTGGGAATCACACCTACTAACCAGCGGAACGTTCGATGACGGCGTCGCCTACCGCGAGAGCACGGACGCGGGGGCCACCTGGGACGACAGCGGCACCCTCACCCAAGACGTCAGGTTCTACGTGTACGGGGTATTTGACGTGACCTCTTCCCCCACCGTCGCCTCCGGAACGCTGGATCTCGTCCACATCCATCTCGAGTCCGTTGAGGGCGACTCGGTGGTAATTCTCGATGGAGCGACGGAGTGCGTCAATCAGCCCGATCTCACAGGATTTGCTGCCGATGCCTTGCCGACTCTGTAACCAACGAGCCGCTCGCGAGGTGAGGCGGCGACGCTCGCCCATTGGCCGGCGGCGGCGCGCGTTCACCTACGTGGAAGCGGCCATGGCGATGGTAATCCTGTCTACCGCGGTCGCTGCGGGATTCTCGACTTACGGGGCCTTCGCCAGGGGTACCCTGTACGATGCCGAAGCCGTCGTCGCCCAGGAGCTGGCCTCGCAATTGATGACCGAGATTCAAGTGCAGGATTACGATCCCCCTGGTTATCCGGGTAGCTTTGGGCGTTTGCCGTCCGAGCCTGCCGACGGACCGCGTAGCCTCTACAACGACGTGGATGACTACGATGATTGGTCCGCCAGCCCACCGGAGATGCCCGACGGAACAGAGATGAACGGCTATACCGGCTACGTCCGCAGCGTAATCGTCACCAACGTGGACGATGCCACGCTGTCGTCGGCTCAGTCCGATGGGGCGACCGATAGCAAACGTATCGTGGTGACGGTCACTCGAAATGGTAAGTTGCGCGCCCGGTTGACCGGGTATCGGATCAACCAAAATGGCTTCGATTAGTCATCCATCACATTCATCGCATTACGCTCGCCGAGGCGCAGCGATCTATGCTATGGTGCTGCTGCTCGCTTTCAGCGTGGTCGGGGCCGGGCTGACGCTGGTCACCGTCCAGGCTAGTGAACGCCGAATCCTGCAGAACATCGCCTCGGCTGAGCAAGCCGACATCCT
This sequence comes from Planctomycetota bacterium, assembly GCA_022562105.1. Classification (GTDB taxonomy): domain Bacteria; phylum Planctomycetota; class Phycisphaerae; order UBA1845; family UBA1845; genus JADFPW01. Next base: position 3,655 of record JADFPW010000298.1, on the reverse strand, counting down.
CGCTCGGGCCGGAGCCGAATGGCTCATGCGCACGGTCGAGGAAGACGCCAACTGGCGCAGCACGCTGACCAATGGGGTAGCCCTGGCAGCCACACCCGCTACCGGGCTCTCCTTCTCCGTCAGCCTCACCGACACCGACGGCAGCCTCAGCGACGACGACACGGACCAGGTGACGTTGACGGCCACCGGGATGTATCAGGGAGCCACGCACGCCATGTCGCTCACCGCTTCGCCGAACGCCCACCACGCCCTTACTTACGCCGTCGTGGCCTATGACGACGCGGCCTTCCAGGGTGGAACCACTATCTCCGGGCCCGTCTACGCCGCCGACTGGATCTTTCGCTACTCTGGAGATCCCACCATCTCAGCCGGGGCTTACTTTGAAAGCCCAACCGGCGGCCATATTGAATCAGTATTCGTCCCGGCCGATGACCAGGTTCCGGCGATGACCGCCCCCACGCCCGATCTCGATTTCTACATCAGCCAAGCCACCACGATATCGCTGAGTTCGAAGAGCCATCTCCGCGGCGAAAACCTGACGCCCACCGACAATACCCAGGGAACCGCGAATGCGCAGGGGATCTACTACCTGCACATCGGTACCAAGGATGTGCATTCAGAATGTTCATCTTAGGGGTACGCTTATCATCAGGGGTTCCGGAGGGAACAACGTCGAGTTTGATCGATCCTCGTGGCTGGAGCCCGGACCCGACGGGTATCCGACACTGCTCATCGACGTTCCGAACGGCACCGTAGACTTCCTGTTTGATTCCGTGGGGATTGACGAAGCTGCTCGTAGCGTCGACTACAACGAGGATGGGGACCAGTTGGATACCTTTCCCCAGTCGTTCGAAGGTCTCGTTTGGGTAAATGCCAAGTGGGTCTGGTTCTACGCCTCGGCGTGGACGTTCCAAGGGTGTTTGGTGGCCACCGAGGACGTGTGGGTGGAAGACGGTGTCACCGTTCAGAATGATCCGGCCCTCGCCTCACGGCTGATACCGGGCTTCACCGACGGGATGCTTCACGTGGAACGCGGTTCGATCAAGCAAGGAGCGCCGTAGTGCACCATCCAAGTCGCATCACCCCGAGCCGCGACCGTGAGGGAGTGGTTGCCCGGTTGGGCGTGCGGGCAGCCGGACCCTGCTTGCAAATCCACCTTCGGCAGACCGATCGGATCGGACTATTCCGGCCTCTGCCACCACCACAGACGCCCCATGCCGCGTTTACGCTCATCGAGGTCGTCCTGGTGTTGGTGATCATGAGCCTTCTCATGGCCGTCGCCCAGCCCAGGATCGCCAGCTACGTCAACAATGATCGTGTTCGACGATCCGCCGACCGCCTGGCCATGGACCTGCGTTTGGCCCAGAGCGAGGCCATCAAACAGCAAGCGGTCGTCACCATCAGCTTCGACACGACCCAGGACACCTACACGCTCACCAACCTGTCGCCCGATTCTCAGGGAGCGACCGAACGAACGGTAGCCCTGGGCAGCGATTCCTACTATCGCACCTCGGTGGCCGGCGTTGTGTTCCCCGTAAAGGGGCTCAAGTCGGTGAGCTTCGATTCATTCGGCAGCCCCGACAGCGGCGGCACGATCACCCTTGCCTCTGGACGAATTACCTGCACGATCACCGTCGATTCGGTAACCGGTCGACCGACGGTATCCGCCCTGTCATACAAGACTGTCAGTGAGCTCGAAGCGCTCTAGCTGGTCAAATGATCAGACCGTCACCTCCAAAAGCGGCTTGAAGATCAGGGCGAAGAGCCTGGAAATGACGCAGCAGCTCACCATTCACCACGTCGGGCCGCGGAACCACGAGCCCCCGCCGGGGTAGAGCGACTCGATCGACTTAATCCCCCCCTACGACCCGCAGCGACGCGGCGGGGTGAAACGACTGCAACACCGCTTTGGCGACCACCGGTTTGACGGCTGTCCAGCGAGCCGTCCATCCACTTCGCCACGAAGCGCCACATGGATGATCGCGTCTTGCCGGCGCGCCGTGCGGGGCAAGCGTCTCTCCAGACCCACGATATGACCAAGATTCCAGTTTACCTATCTTAACATTTCTCCGTTCAGCCTCGCATGGCTGGCGACTGATGTGTCCCACCTATGTGACAACCGCGTGTGGAGCGCAACGGGCGGGAGATCGTTGCGTCGGGGACTTTGGGAGCCACTCGGGCAAAACGTCGCACGCCGTCGGCTATTGTGCTTCCCAGTTTCGCACCCATTCGGTGACTCGCCGCGGCGAAAGGCCCCTACCCTCGCACAAGAACGTTCAACTGCAGCCTTCCAGTTCTGCCGTCTCGATGTACCATGTCTGGAAATGACCGGCACGAAAACGGTGTCCGTTGCCGGTGGTTATTCGACCAAGGGAACGCTGTCGACGATCCGGCAGTGCCCGTTTCATTGGGAAGGCGAGGACCATGTTTCAACGAGCGACAATAATAGCGACGATAGCGATGATCATGTGTGTCTACGTCGGAACGGCCAATGGGAAGGCCAAGAAGATCAAGTTCTTCGAACCGAGCCAAGTGCAGTTCGATGAGTCGGTCGCCACCCTTGGCGAGGACGCGGACCCCGACGGCATGGCGATCCTCAACTACATCACCCCGCTGGACAAGACCATCGTGCAGATCATGGTCAGCGATATGACGCCCAATCTCACGTACAGCGTGCAGCTAACGGGTTGTGCGGATCCCCCATCCCACTCGATCCTCTGGTCACCGACGAGGATGGAAACGGCACGCTCCACCAGGAGCACACCGGCGACAAGAGTACGTGTGACGTGGAGCTCTTCGTAGGCACGACGACCACTGGCGAAGTGTGGTCCCAGCAACCGGACGACTCCTTGTTCCCCTACGCGTTCACGGCCGTGGACGGCTCCGCCACTCAGGACTTGGCCGACGACTTCTCGTTCGTCAATGACACGACCCTCACAACCGCTCGCTGGTTTGGGGGGACGTTTAATGGTGATCCGACACTGACGTTTCGGATTACGATCCATGAGGATGCGAGCGGCATTCCCGGAACAAGTATCTTTGGCCCTGTCCCGGTGACACCCAGCTCGGCCACGACCGGCCGTCAAATGGATGGCGGGCCTTCAATCCTCGACGACGGCATTCCGGACGAGTTTGAGTTTGAGGCTGCGCCTCCTGGCGGATTCACGGCTACGGGCGGTGTCACCTATTGGCTTGAAATCGGCGGCATCCAAACGGGAACGATCGACCTATTCACCTGGACTAGCTCCTCTTCCGTAACCGGGGATGGCAACGATCTGGGAGCTAGCCAGTTCGTCGATGCCAGCACGACCTGGACGGCGAGCGCGGGGGTATTTGACCGCGCCTTTGAGCTGGACGGCGAGGTCGACACGACCGAATTGCGGGCTTTTGGCTGCAACCTCGACGGTGCGAGCGTCTGCCCGGAGTAGGCACCGAGAGACTCCTGAGGGAATCACCATGCGACCCAGGACAGGAGTTGCGGGCGCTATTGGCCTCACGTGGCACGATGGGGCCGGTGAGCTCCTTGTGGAAACAAGCACCGGGGAGTCCCGCTCAGTCGGCAGCGACCCAGGCGAGCCCGGACTTCGGAAAGGCGATCTCTGGGCGATACGGCGGGGCACTGGCCTTCTTCCGTGAGAAAGCGGTAGCGGACCAG
>JADFPW010000297.1 GCA_022562105.1 Planctomycetota bacterium | reverse complement strand
TCGAGATCCTGTCGCATCCATCCTCCGCCTCGGGACGGGAACGGGGACGCAGCTAGTTTAGGGATCGTTCACCACCACCCTGAGCGACATCTGGACGGCGGAGAAGGGCATCTGGAGCATCTCCTAGAATCAGGTGAACGTGGACAGCCTGACCAGCGGCAGGGCCCTCCTGCTGGCTGACCCGCAGTTGGACATCGTCAACACCAGCGTGCAGATCACCTTCCCCACCGGCTCCTCGACGGCCCGGGCGGGCCTGGCCTTCGCCGCCACCGACAACGTCAACTACTGGGCGGTCATCATCAACCGCTCCTCCGGCAAGATCGCCCTGTCCACCCACCGCCAGATGGGAGACCTGGCTACCGCTGACTGCACTGCTCGGCGCATGCTCGATCCCCACCTCCACCCGGTGGTACGCGAGCACTTGGCCGGGCGGTTGGTGACGGTGCATCCCGAGACGTCGAGGGCCGGAGGGGCCTCTTGGACCGGGCAATATCGCGATTCACGGCGATAGAGGCTGTTCTCACGCGAAGCAAGTGGATCAACGGTCTATGGCGGCTGTTTGTCGCCCGATGGAGCGCACCGGTCGGGTCTGACGCCCGCGTGCGGATTCCCGGGCGTGACCTGTGCGCCGCGGACGATATACTCCACGGGTCCACCCCGGTGGGACGGGTTGATTGGTGGGCCACGAACTCTAGGGAGATACCGCTGGATGAGCAACGTTGAGTCAACAACACGCCCGCAATTTGGTCCCGATTCCTCGCAACGCACTTCTCAAGCGGTCGATGCCGACCGGGCACCTCGCCCGCGCCGCGGCGGACGCATCGCGTCGTGGGGACGCACGGTCACCGGCTGGTTCGACAACACCACCAAGCAATACACCGAAGCGGAGACCGCAGAGCCGTACGCCGTGGATTGGCTGCGGATGATTCCCTTTGCCGGCTTGCACCTGATGTGCTTCGGCGTGATCTGGGTGGGTTGGAGCGCGGTGGCGGTGGGGGTCGCTGCGGGTCTGTACGCGGTGCATATGTTCGCGATTACCGGGTTTTACCACCGCTACTTTTCGCATCGGACCTACAGGACGTCGCGCTTCATGCAGTTCGTGTTCGCGGTAATCGGCAGTTCGTGCGTGCAGCGCGGGCCGATCTGGTGGGCGGCACGGCATCGCCATCACCATCGCCACTCCGACGAGGAGGTGGACATCCACTCGCCGGTGCGCCACGGAATGTATTGGAGTCATTTCGGATGGATCACCTCCAAGCGGGCGTACAAGTACGACGCCAAGGCGGTTCCGGACCTGATCAAGTATCCCGAGCTGCGATTCATCGATCGCTTCGACAGTCTGATTCCGTTTCTGGAAGCGGTGGCGCTCGTCGGTCTCGGCGTCTTCCTCGAGTCCCGTGGGTGGAATACCTCGGGTTGGCAGATGCTCATCTGGGGGTTCTTTATTTCGACGATCGTGTGCGCCCACTGCACCTTCACCATCAACTCGCTCACCCACCTGTGGGGATCCAAACGGTACGAAAGCACCGATGAGAGTCGCAACAATCTGGCCCTCGCCCTCCTGACGTTCGGCGAGGGGTGGCACAACAACCACCACTACTATCCCGGAGCGACGCGACAGGGGTTCTACTGGTGGGAGATCGACATGACGTTCTACGGCCTGTGGATCATGTCCAAGCTCGGCCTGATCTGGGAGCTCAACGGCATCCCCAAAAAAGTGCGCGCCGCCCACCACCTCGATCGATCCACGTGAGGTTCAAGATAGGTGACTGTCCTGAATGGCACTGCCACTTGTGTAGTAAGGACTTACATCGGCTTCCCCTTCAGTAGTTCGGCCCGCGCTTCAGCGCGCGGCTTGGTGAGTAAGGCATGTTCCTTGGGCCTGCGTTTGATCGCCCGCGGTTCAACACGCCCGGGTCGGTTGCCCACAACGTGTACTGCCATGGCTGTCAAAGCGGCGTCGATGAGTAGAGCCTATCCCAATACCTGCCTGGCGAGGATTTGGGTCTGGAGTATGACTCGTTTTGCCCTGCGTTTCAGGGGCGGGTGGCACCGCGCGAACTGAAGTTCACGGCTCGTTGACGGTTTTAGGATAGGTTCTAGTGAGGTCAACGTGTCGTCGCCCAAAACCATGACCATCCAGCTTGCACCGATCGTTTGCACGGCGGCGGTGAAGCTTAGCGTGCGTGGCGACACGCCCGCCTCCTGGGCCGATTGCAACATGGCCCGACGAATCAAGTTGTACGCCAACAGGCACGTCCATATCTCCTTGCCAACCATCTCGGGCGTCTTGCAGCGTAGGATGTCCATGCCCATCGTGATCTTGATGGCCCGGATGTCCAACTCCGCCAGCCAGCGGGACTGGTACAACGACGCAATATCCTCTTTCGGATACTCCTTGGCGTTGGTCAACGTGGTCACCGCGACAAACGACTCGACACGATAGCCCGGCTGTCCGAGGTGAACGCGGATCGCACGGACCTCGATCGAAGGGGGAACCCGGTCATAGGTCTGCTCTTCCATCCACTTGGGTCTTTGGGGTCGGTCCCGGGTGATGACCTGATCGTCTTTGCCCAGGCGGCGACCGCGCCGAAAGTTTACCGGTCGGCGCTGATGGAGTCGGACCACCAAGTCTATACCCCGTTCCTGCAGTAGTGCGATCATGAAGTACGAACAGTAATAACGATCGGCCAGCAAAATGTCGCCTCGCTTGAAACGCCCGAGTCGTGAGCGAAGCAGTGCCGGTTCGCCCGTTTCCTTGCCGGCGTACGGCCCCATGGCCATGTCCGTAACCATGCCGGTGGCCAAGGATAGGAGTACGACCACACGAGCAATCGGGAAACCGAGCCCCTCCTTCTGCTGCGGATTCTGCGGATAGGCTTCCTGGTTCTCGGGGGTGTCGGACATGCTCACGGTCGAGCCATCGACCAGACGGACATGACGTCCATGCCACAGCAGTTCCTTCCCCAGCTGGTCCTCGCAGCCCTCACCGACACGGATGGTGATCTGACGAATGACCTTTTCCGAAAGCTTCCCGCGTGCCCGACAGTAAGCGCCTGTGTTGCTGGAGCAGGGGCCGCGTTCCAAAGCCACCAGCAGTACAGCCACCCGGGCAACGGCCGCGACACAGGATCGATGTTCATCCTTGAACAAAACCTGCGACAAGAAAGCCCACAAGGTTACGGCCGGCGTGAATACGGCGTCTTCGTCTTCGGCAAACGTGGCGTCTTCATCGTCGAATGCCTTCTGGATCGCATCCTCCGGGAGGACGTCGGCAAACGGAAGATCGGGGCGTTGTAGAAACGAAGCCACAATCAAGCGAAATCGCTTGGGTAGTGAACGTGATTGTTGGTAAAATGCCATGGAGACCATCCTTGGTCAAACCCATTGCACAACGGAACCAAGGAGGGTCGCCAAGCGGGAATCATAGCCAGGCAGGGTTCCCGTGGCAAGTGAAATCGAATGTTGACAGGCGCAGGGATGCGGAAGTCAATGCCGCCACCCGGTGGAATCAGCGCACGGGCGTCTCGGGGCGCTACCGTTGTGCGCCGAGAGCGATCCCACGCCCTCGCTACGACCCCTAACACGACGGCAGTGCCATTCGGGACAGTCACCTATTCTAGGCCGACTGATCTGGTGGGCAGTGTCAGCTCTACACGGCCACCGATTCCTCCGCTTGCTTCTTCTCGCGGATGGCGTTGAGGATCTTTTCGGGGGTGATGGGCAGATCCTTGATCCAGACGCCGGTGGCGTTGGCGATGGCGTGGGCGACGGCGCCCATGACCGGCAAGGTGCTTCCTTCGCCGATTTCTTTCGCGCCAAACGGACCCCGCGGCTCATACGAATCGACCAGGCCGCTGAAGATCTCGGGGGCGTCCTTGATGGTCATGGTCAAGTAACCATGCAAGTTGGGGTTCAGCAGCGTGCCCTTTTCGTCGAACTGCACGTCCTCCAGGATCGCTTCGCCGGAGCTCATGACTACCGCACCTTCGACCTGGCCATGCACCTGTTGGGGATTGATGGGCGTGCCGCAATCGTGGTAGTCGGTGAAACGGTCGATCTTGACCTTGCCGGTTTCCAGGTCGACGCTGACCTCGCAGACGGCGCTGCCGAACGAATAGGCTGGGCTGGTGCCGACGGTGGCGCCTTTGAAATCGCCGCCCAAACCGTCCGGAGGCTTGTAACAACCCGTGCCCACCAGCGGGCCGTTGGCGTTGAAATACTGGCGAGCGACCTCCTCCCACGCGACTGACCGTCTGGAAAGTCGGTCCCACATTTGAGCGTCGCGGGCTTCGACTTGTGATTCGTCGCAGCCTAGTAGGGCGGCGGCGTAGGGTTTCAGCTTCTCGACGACGGCTTGGGCGGCGCGGGAGACGGCGTGGCCGGCCATCAGGGTGACACGCGACGAATAGGAACCCAGGTCGAGCGGCGAGATATCGCTGTCCTCGCTGCGCATTCGCATGCGGGTGTAGGGGATGCCCAGCGATTCGGCACACATCTGCACCAAAATGGTATCGCTGCCCTGACCGATCTCGGCGGCGCCGATCATCAGCACCGCCGCCATCCCATCCTCGGAGATCTTCACGATGGCGTTGGCATGGGGGAAGATCGACTTTTTTTGGAACGGCTCGCGACCCTTCTCGTGCGAGAGTTGGACCTGGCCGCGATAGATGCAGTAGCCGGCCCCGGAGACAAACCCGCCGCAACCCACGCCGATACCCTTGGACAAGCGAGCCGCGAACTTCAGTTCGCGCGGTTCTTCGGGTGGTGAAACGTTCGTCTCGTTCGTGGATCCGCGCGAACTGAAGTTTGCGGCTCGCTTCGATTCGCGCGGTTCTGCGGGTTGTGAAGCGTCCAATTCGTTCGTGGATCCGCGTCCCGGCACGCCGGGAAAGCTTGCGACTCGTCCTGCGTCGGCACCGCGCGAACTGAAGTTCGCGGCTGGTTGGTATTTTTCCTTCCAACCGCTTTTGGCTTCGACCGCATCCAAGGTGGCTTTGAACTCACAACTGGCGATGTCCAGATCGTTGACCGTAATCGTGTTTGCTTCCATCGCGTTGCGACGACGGATCTCGATGGGGTCGATGCCCAGGTCGTCGGCGATCATGCTCAACAGGCACTCGAACGCGAATCGCGGCTGGGGTACGCCGTGACCCCGCATGGCCCCGGCGGCGGGCTTGTTGGTCATCACCCGGTAGCCGTCGTAGCGGTAGTTGGGCATGTGGTAGAGAGTGGGGATGACGCTGCCGGCGTAGTAAGCCGTAGCTACGCCGAACGACGAGTACGCCCCACCGTCCAGGTAGATCTCGCTCGTACAGGCCTTGATCTTTCCGTTCTCATCGACGCCGATCTTGAACTTCATGTGCTGTTTGTGGCGACCGCGACCGTAGTGGAACATCTCCTGGCGGGTGTAGATCATCTTGATAGGCCGCCCGATCTTTCGACTGAGGATGGCCGAGCAGAGGTCGAGCGGTGTCGTGGCTGCCTTGGCTCCGAATCCACCGCCGACGCAGGGTCGAATGACGCGGATGCGACCCAGCGGAATGTGCAGC
>JADFPW010000012.1 GCA_022562105.1 Planctomycetota bacterium | reverse complement strand
GAAGGGGTCCGGCAAGATCCTGGGGGCGACGCTGGTGGCCCGTCATGCCGGGGAGATGATCTCCGAGATCACGCTGGCCATGGTGTCCGGCGCGGGGCTCGCGGCGCTGGCCAAGACGATTCACCCTTATCCCACGCAGGCGGACGTCATCCGAAAGGTGGGCGACGCATACAACCGTACCCGGCTAACACCTTTCGTTCGTCGGCTCTTCGACGTGCTTCTCAAACTCCGTCGATAATCCGCGCCCGCTCGTGGGCTACAAAGAAAACGTATCGGAAGCATTGCCCGCAGCGAACTGGCATGAGGCACCGCTGCCTACAGTCGGGGCTCGGAAGGACTGTCGCCCGCGTCACGGTACTGACCCTTGAGCACTTCTCGAACCTGATCAAAAAACGTGTGGTAGGTCCGGGCTGCGTAGTCGGGATAGGTCCACGGCCAGGGCGTCCATTTTCGGTCCACGTAGCGCAGCGTAACCTCCGCATGGATCCCTCGGCCCAGATAGATGCGATGGGCATGGTCCTTGGTGGTGGCCAGCACCAGTTTGGCAAGGCTGATGAGGCCGGGGTCGATGTTCACCGGCCGAGCGGTCGACGGGACGGCCAGGTCGTGGCAGAATCGTTGCTCCAGGTCGTTGGTCGTGCGTTTGATCTCTGCGAGCCGATCCGGCGAGACGAGCGCTTTGAAGGAGACGAACTGGCGAAGGATGTCGTCGCCGAGTTCGTCTCGGTAGTACTCGGTCGCCTCGAAGGACCAGCTTTCACTTCGCAGATCGATTTCGCCGAATTCTCGCGTCAATCGTCGGCTCGCTTCGCGCAGCAAATCGTCATCGCCGGCGAGAAGACCGACGATTAGCTTATCCTGGGGAGGCGGTCGAACGATTCCCATGGACGGAGTTTACGAAGCGTGGGTCGATAGGGTCAATGGCCCGCTCGTTCGGAGTTCATCGCACATATCTGCTGTGGGAAATGCATCCCCCGCGCCTACGCCCAGGGATTGCGATCCCCGGGCTTGGGGGCGAGATCGAGCGACGACGGGCCACTGACGTCCAAACGAGATGCTGGGGGCGCTACGGAACCGTCATCCATGAGTCAATCGGCGCGCTCGAACTCTACGGCCGCGGGTAGGCTGACTTCGGCGCCGTCGGAAACGGTCAACTGGAAGACAAGGCGACTGCTTCCCTCGGTCTCGGTCGCCCCTTGCAGGAAATCCCCGTCTATACCACCCTCGATCTCGCCCGGGTCGTCGATGACGTCCCCGACCAGCGTGAAACTGGTGATCTCCGCGGTGGGATTGAGGATCGTCACCACCGATCCCGAAACTTGCACCCAGAAATAGGTCAACGCATCGCCGTCCTCGTCAAACGACTCCGAGCCGTCGAGCACCCCTATGTCCCCGATTCCGATCAGGCGATTCAGCGGTTGATCTGCCATGGCCCTGGGCGTGACGTTGTCCCCGGCCGGTGGGGAAATATACATGGGCACGGTCGCCGCACCCTCCACTCCGTCTGTGCCGCTGATGATGCCGAAAAGAAAGTTGCCGGTCAGCGTCTCATCTACCGTGAACTCAAAGCTGAACACATCATCGGCCAGAACAGACGCGAGACTATCCTGACACGTGCCGGTGGCGGTTCCGTCGAACTCGACCATGGCGGCGCAGACCGTATTGGAGCCATCGAGGGTGCGGCCTCGAACCAGATAGGTCTCCCCCGCGGTGAGAAAGTGGGCCGGCGGCGTGGGAGCGATCAACGACACCCCGTTTTGGGAAAACGCGTCGACCGGGAGAGTGGACTCCACATAGTCATCGACCGCCGCCGTGGAGAGCTCGTTTTGTGAGACAAGGGTGTCGCCTTCCAGGGCGATGCCGTCCGGCCGACTGACCTCGCTAAAACCACTGGGCACGCTGGTCTGCGAAGGATCGAGCATTTCGTAGTGCAGATGAGGTCCGGTCGAGAAGCCGGAGTTGCCGCTCAGCGCAATGCACTGCCCCGGCGCCACGAATTGACCGGCTACCGGTTTGACGCCGCTGAAGTCCAGATGGGCGTAGGTGCTTTGCAATCCATCACCATGATCGATGAACACCACGTTGGCGGGCGTATCCGAATCGGGCTCGGCCCCGTCCAGGTTGTTCGGCTCATCTTCTACGACGAAGATCACCCGACCCGCCGCCACGGCTACGACCGGCGTGCCGAGGTCCATATTGAAGTCCCACGCGAAGATGTCCTGATGGGAAAACGTGCCGTCGTTGCCCTGGGTGACCACGTGCGACTCCCCGGCGGCAAACGGCGCGGCGAACAGCGGCACGGTACTGACCGCGATGGCCTCGAACTCGGCGGCCACCGCCTTGTCGTCGTCCATGAACAGGCTGATGGTGATCTGCGTGGTGGAGACGTCACCCGTCCAACGTACGAAACGCCACCCGTCGTCCGGGACGGCGGTCAAGACGACGAAATCGCCGGCCGACCATATCGACACCCCCGAGACAGGATCGGTCTGTCCCCCGCCGATGACGGTCACGGCAAGCTCGAAGCTCGTGGTGGCAGGGTCGAGGACGGTCACGGTGATCGAAGACGACGCCCGTTGGCCCAAATCGTCTGTTACCGTCAAGGTCAGCACATGCTCGCCGACGGGCAGCACCACATCGACCTTCTCGCCTACGGCGATGATCGTCGCCGTCTCGTCGGTCCAGACGTATTCGACGATGGTCGCGCTGCCGGCCGATGAACGACTGGCATCCAGGGAGACTTCGGTCTGGCCGGTCTCGCTGAAGTCAACGACTCGTTGATCTGGACCCGCGTCCGCGACCGGAGCTTGCGGTGTCTCGCCCGGCCCCCCAAGGTCAACGCCTCCGCCCGTGCCGCAGCCCATGCAGACCAAGAGCCCCACACCGACGGATAGTGCAATCAGCCTCCGCGGAGAGGTGTGTATCACTGGTCGTTCCCCCGGCCACACATGTGAGTCAGAGACGTCGCATCCTAGGGCGGCCCCAGGTGTCGAGTACACGGATCCGGTCGGTAGTCTCACCTATCGTTGAGACGCCATCCCTGGTGCCTCGTCAGGCGTACCCAACCCGGCATTTGGCGGCGTGACAGAGTATTAGGGCGAAATGATCTCGAAATCGACGCGAAACTCCTCCGGCCCCACATCGTTGATCTCCAGGCGCACGATGAGCAGCGCGTCGCACGGGAAATCCACGCCGAGCCTGGCTTCAAACCCCGCGGCGAACCCCGCCGTCGGCAGGGCGGCATTGAGACTGTCCAGCGACGAACTGGAGAAGTAGACCCCCGGCACCAGCGCAGGTTCATCGAGGGCGTCAGGAAAATCGGGATCGTTGTTCTGGATGGCGTCGATCAGGCCCGCGCCGCCGATGGAGAACACACGGGCACAGTCCATGTTCATGAGGCCGGTGTCGCCGCCCGCTTCGAGGCGCTGTCCATCGGATTCGGCTCCGAAGAGTTCTGAATCCGGCAGGGTGAACTGATCCAGATCGTCGTAGGTGCCCATGGTGAAAATCGCCCGGGCGTCCGTGTTGTTGATGACTATCACGCCCACCAAGCCCCGGTTACCTGCCGAGTCGCCCCCAAGCGAATCGGTGCGATTCAGAAAGCCTTCCAGCGAACAACCGGGAACCAGCAAGAATCCCGCGGCGAGGGCGAGAAACCCGCCGCTGCGTGCCGGCGGCGCCATCCGCCCACCGCGCAATGCTCGCACACCACCCATGGTTTCGTTTGTCTCAACCAGCCTGTTGTCTCGACTCACGGTGTTCATCGCCCGTACGCCGTATTCATGCTTACCGCCTAGCCTTCCGTGTGCGGCAGAAGAAGTCGCACCGGCCCATGACCGCGCTCTGCGATTATGCATCGGCTGCCACCAGACGGCTGCATAAGCGGCATCCGGCGACGGAGAGGCCAATTCGGCCCGGGTTCGGCTGTGGTAATCCTAGCGCCGCCGGAGCCCGCACGCAACGCGGCCGCGCCCGGGCATCACTCCGTAGCGGTCTGGTCCGCTCCTCGCCTGGCGCTGCTGTAGTCCTGGCGCGCCGGGAACGCCTGGCCGGCCCTCCTGGTCGCGGATTCTCTCAACCCTACCGAGCGGCCCGGTTCCACGCGGCCGCCATTCTCGCTAGTGTGGTGTTTCGCAAGTGCCGCTGCTCTTGTTAACCGAGCCCCGACCGTGAGGGAGCGGTTTTTCTGTCTCCCTCCCTCACGGTCGGGGCTCGGATAAGATGCCATCGGCATGAATCGACGCACCAGAAGGGGATCATGACACTCAGTGGGACGACGACGGCCGAGCTGCTGGAATCCGCCAAGTGGTACGATCGGAGCATCAACTGGAACGCGCGTCTAGCCCGTGAGCTTCCGGTGCTACGCGACGTATTAGGCCCACCGGGTGTGGGCGGGATTCTCGACGCCGGCTGCGGGACCGGGCGGCAAGCCGTGGCCCTGGCAGAGTTGGGGTATGGCGTCACCGGGTTCGACGCGTCCGGGCCGATGCTAACGGTGGCTCGAGAGCACGCCCTGGCCAAGGGCATCGATCTACAATGGGTCGCCGGCACCTACGAGGAGCTGCCCAAGAAGGTGGGTGGGGGATTCGACGGGGTGTACTGTTTGGCCAACGCCTTGGCAGCGGCAGGCACGGCGAGCGCGGTCCGGGACGCCGTGCGGAACTTCGCCGCCGTTCTTGGCGGGGGTGGACGACTGTTCATCCAGATACTCAACTTCGGACCCATGCGTGAGGAACGTCCGTGCCTTCGCGGCCCACGGATCGTGACCCATGACGGGGTCGAATATGTATCCACGCGGCTGTTTCAGTTCGGCGATGATCATGTGGACGTGATCAACGTGACGCTTTGGAACGACGGACAATGGCGTCACGTCGGATCCACCGGTCGCCTCTTCCCCGTGGAAGTCGAGGCCCTTGGGCGATGGTGCAGCGAAGCCGGTCTGACCGTTGAGCACACCTGGGGAAGCTATGCCCGGGACGCCTTTGACGCGACCACCTCGGTGGACCTGATTGTCGTCGCCCGGAAATCGGGCTAGAAGCCCGCAGAAGTGGCCGACCCGGTCGCTCGGACGCGGATCGGTTCCAATTCGGGACGATCTTTCAACTTGCCATATTCGCAGGCGAGTCTAGAATGGTAGTGGATTCAAGACGATCTGGTGCGCTCGGCTCCGGCGGTCCGTAACCGCCGTCGCCCTCGTCGAATGCGACTGGGGAAAACGATGTTCGCCTCATTTCCAAGACTTGCTGTAGGACTCTTGCTCATCGGTCTAGCCCTGGCGGTGACCCCGACGGTCAACGTCGCCGTGGCGGCCCCGGATTCATCTGACGCCGACTCGATAAGCGCCGCAGGTGTCCGCGGGGCGATCATCCCCATCATGGGCGAGATCACCGATGTCACCACCAGGAGCATCAAGCGGCGGGTCGAAGCCTTTCGGGCCGACGGAGTCGGGCTCATCGTCTTCGAGCTGAATACGCCCGGCGGAATGGTCTCCAGCGCCATCGACATTTGCGACTACATCAAGAACCTCACCGACGTGACCACCGTCGCCTGGGTTCATACCCAGGCCTATTCCGCCGGCTCCATGATCGCGGTCGCGTGCGACGAGATCGTCATGGCCAGCGCCTCCACCCTCGGCGACTGCGGGGTGATCATGGGGTTGCCCTGGGGCGGCGCAGAAGCCGTACCCGAGGAACTGAGAGCCAAGGCCGAAAGCCCCGTGTTGGAGCAATTCCGAGACTCCGCCCGCCGCAACGGGTACGACGCAGCCCTCTGCGAATCGCTGGTCATCAAGGAACGCGAGCTGTGGTGGATCGAACACGTGATCACCGGTGAACGGGAGTTCGTGGACCGCCAGGAGAAGGACCAACGGCTCGCCCTCACTTCCACCGGGGCCCAGGAGGCGGACGACGAGTCCGACGACGAAGCCGCCGACGAATCGCCACCGGAGACGGGGGAATCGCTGCAGTGGCGACTGGTCGAAACCTACATCGATCCGGTCTCCGGCCGCGAGGTGGAGATCGATCAACCCGTCATCACCGACACCGAACTGCTCACCATGTCGCAGAGCCGTGCCTTTGCCCTGGGTTTCAGTAGCGGCATCGTCTCGACGGTCGACGAACTTCGCGAGCGATACGGCCTGACCGGCCCGCTCACACCGGCCGGAATGAACTGGGCGGAGGTCTTGGTGGGCTGGCTGACTTCGATGCCCGTTCGTGGATTCCTGCTGCTGATCGTCTTTTTGGGGGCGTACGTCGAGTTCAACACGCCCGGCGTCGGTGTGCCCGGATTGGTCGCCCTAATCGCGTTGGCCGTGTTCGTGGTGGCTCCCTTCCTGACCGGCTTGGCCAATACCTGGGAGATCGTGCTGATCGTAGTGGGGTTCCTGCTTATTGCCCTGGAGATCTTCGTGATTCCGGGGTTCGGCGTCGCCGGGATCAGCGGCTTGTTGCTCGTAGTCGGCGGGCTGCTGGCCACGTTCATGCCCGAAGAGCCGGGCCGTGTCTTCCCGTTGTATTGGCCTCACCTGGAAGCCGGGTTGGACGGATTGAAGCGCGGGGTCATCACCCTGGCCGCCTCCATGGCTGGGGCTCTGGTCAGCGGGATATTCATCGGCCGCAACATCCACCGCATACCCTTTCTGCGGACCATCGTGCCCCAGAATCCCATGCCCTCTCAGGTGGCGGTGGATGATCCCTACCACGGTCTGGCCCGGGTCGGCGACGTGGGCCTGGTCGAGGCCCCGCTTCATCCGGCGGGAAAGGCTCGTTTCGGCAGCATGATGGTCGATGTGGTCACCGAGGGTGATCTGGTGGATACCGGCGGCCGAGTGGAGGTCATCGAACGGCGGGGCAATCGGGTGGTCGTACGGAAGATCGGCCGGGGTGGGACGGCGTAACGATGGACGGAGCGGTCCTACTAGCCGTGTTGTTCGGAACCGGAACCCTGATTCTCGTAGCCGAGATCTTCATTCCGTCGCACGGGCTTCTGACGGTTGCAGGATTGGTGTTCCTGACCCTCGGGGTGATCAAGACCTTTCAGTATGGAACGCAGGCGGGAGGCCTGGCCATAATCGCCTGTCTGATCCTGCTTCCGGTGATGGGCGTTCTGGCCGTAAAATACTTTCATCGCACGCCGTTGGGGAGGCGCATCTCCCCACCGAATCCGGTATACACCCCCGAGGACTTGGGGGCGAACATTGAGGCGCTCCGCCCGTTGGTGGGCACCTTGGGTCGCAGCCTTTCCCCGCTGCATCCGGTGGGGATTTGCGAGTTTGGAGGGCGGCGCGTACAGTGCATCGCTGAAATGGGAGCGATTGATTCCGACGCGTGCGTTCAGGCCACCGACATTCGAGGGAAAGAGCTAACCGTGCGCGTCGTGGAGCAACCGGAAGTGACTGCTTGAACGGTCTTGCGCTATCAATCTCCGACACCGGAAAGCCGAAAGGAAGGCTGAGTCCATGATGCCGCTGAATCTACCATTGGCCGAGACGAGTTGGACCCTCTACATCGCGATTGCGGCGCTGGTTATCGGGTTGATGCTGCTGGCGATCTTTTTGCAGTTTGCCAGCCTGTGGCTTCAGGCCTTCTTCAGCAAGGCGGGGGTCAGCATCGCGGACCTGATCGGCATGAAACTGCGCAAGGTCAACATGCGGTCCATCGTCGATGCCAAGATCCAGCTCGTCAAAGCCGGTATTCACGAGGTCAGCACCAACGATCTCGAGAGCCACTATTTGGCCGGCGGGCGGATACGGAACGTGGCCCAGTCCCTGATCTCCGCCGACCGTGCCCAGATCGAGTTGACCTGGAAGACCGGTACCGCGATCGACTTGGCCGGCCGGGACATCCTCGAGGCCGTGCACACCAGCGTCAACCCGAAAGTGATCGACTGCCCCAATCCCGAGCTGGGCAAGATCACCATCGACGCGGTGGCCAAGGATGGCATCCAGCTCAAAGCCCGCGCCCGCGTCACCGTGCGAACCAACATCAAACAGCTCGTCGGTGGGGCCACGGAGGAGACGGTCATCGCCCGGGTCGGGGAGGGCATCGTCAGCGCCATCGGCTCCGCCGACTCCCATAAGGCCGTCCTTGAGAATCCGGACCGGATTAGCAAGTCGGTGCTCGCTCGAGGCCTGGACGCGGGAACGGCGTACGAGATTCTCTCGATCGATATCGCCGACATCGATGTGGGGATCAACATCGGAGCCCAGCTCCAGGCCGCCCAGGCCGAGGCGGACACCAAGCGATACAAGGCTGAGGCCGAAAAACGTCGCGCCTTGGCCATCGCCCTGGCCGCGGAAAATCGAGCCAAGGTCGAGGAAAACCGCGCCCTGGTCGTGCTCGCCGAGGCCGAGGTGCCCCGAGCCATGGCCGATGCCTTCCGCAACGGAAACTTCGGAATCATGGACTACTACCGCATGCAGAACATCCAGGCCGACACCGGCATGAGAAAGACCATCGGCGGCGATCCGGATGACAAGGGTTCAGGGTCCGGCGAATCGAGCTAGATCAGCGAGTGAAGGTAATCGGCGCAGCGGGCCACGGACTCTCCGCCGCGGCCGAAAACGGATTCCAGATTGACCCGCGAGCCGGGAAGGTCCGATGAGAATGACCACCATCTTGGCGAGCCGGGACTGGAGCGACCTTTATTGGCTGCTCTTCATCGGTGTGGGAGGTCTGGCCAAACTCGGTCAGTGGATCCGCGACCGCAGCGCCAAGAGCGACTCGCTGCCGGCCAAGAAGGGTGCAAAACCGGCCCCGGCGCGCAAACCGTCGTCCGCCCCGCCGGCCAGAGCGTTTCCTCAACCGAAAGCACCCGTAGCCAAGCCATTCCCACTGATGGATCGATTGGAAACTGGGCTCACGCAGTTGACCAAGCCGGCTTTTGGTCCCCCCCCCCAAGCCACGAGATCCGCTGAGCGAGCCGCGGACTTCAGTTCGCGCGGACTGAAGTCCGCGGCTCGCCCGACGACTCCCGGCACTCCCGCCAGGGACAGACTCGATGCCCAGCGCACCGTCGGCCCGACAGCGTATGCGACTCCCGTGGGGGAGGATTCTTCTGCGCCGCCCGGGCCGAGGCGATCGGCCCGCAAGCGCCGTTCACGCGAGCCACGGCAAGCCGGTGCAGAAGCAGTCGCCCAGATCGCTCGCGTGATGCAGTCGCGTGCCCCCGAGTCGGATCCTCCCTCCGTCCAAGAGCCGGATAAACTGCCGGGCTACGGACTGAACAATCTATCGATCCACGAGCTTCGGCGGGCCATTGTCTTGCGGGAAGTCCTCGATCCGCCGTTGGCCCTGCGCAAGCCCGACGCCGGACGATGGTGATCGGCGCGCCACTCGGAGACGCTGTACAGGCACGTCTACGGCCTGGAGTACCAGACCGTGCCACCCGGCTCGCACAGTCAATCGAAGAATCGAAAGCGGAAGATAGCGTATAGGGCCATGAAACCATCGACCCAGGTTATCTTCTTGCCCTCGTCGTAGTCTCGCCCGGCGTAGCCGATGCCGACTTCGTAGATTCGCCACCGCCCCTTGGCCACCCGGGCGGTGATCTCCGGTTCGACGGTGAACGTATCACTGACCAGGGTGAACGACTGGAGCACCTCGGCCCGAAAGACCTTGTAGCAGGTCTCCATGTCGGTCAGGTTCAGGTTGGTCATCGCGTTCGACAGCGTGGTCAGCAACCGGTTGCCCATCATGTGCCAGAAGAACATGACCCGGTGGGCTTGGGCCCCGATGAAGCGGGAGCCGTACACCACGTCCGCCTTGCCGTCCAGGATCGGTTTGAGCAACCGCGGGTAGTCGCAGGGATCGTATTCCAGATCCGCATCCTGGATCAGCACGATGTCCCCGGTGGCTAGCTCGAAACCCTTGCGAAGCGCCGCCCCTTTGCCGCGGTTCTCATCCTGCAGGTGGACGACAATCTTCTCATCGGGCCAGCGTTGTTGGATTCTGGGATAGAGATCGCGCGTGCCGTCCGCGCTGCCGTCGTCGACGCAGATGATCTCCCGCTCCAACCCCGTGTCGACGGCGATTACCCGAGAGATCAACTCCTCGAGCGTGGCCTTCTCGTTGTAGACCGGAATGACAATGGAGAGCCGCTGAGGGGGTCGATCAGTTGTCATCAAAAACACTGAATCCGCGTTGAATGAGGTCCTGCACGTCAACCATTCCCACCAGGCGTTCCTGACCGTCGACCACCGGGAGTTCGTCGAGGCCGTGCGCCTGGATGAGGCGGATCGCGGCGGCGACCAATTCGTCTTTCTTCACCCACTTGGGATCGGCCGTCATGATCTCGGCCACGCGTTGTCCTCGCAGAAGCTCGCCACGCCGATTCAGGCGGAACAGATCGCCATGGGTAAAGATACCAACCAGCTTGTCCGCCTCGTCGACCACGGCGGCGGCTCCGGCCCTGCTTGGTGCGCCGGCGATGGCCTCGAAGTAGTCCTCGGCCGGCCCATCGACGCTCATAGTCGGGCAATCTGCCCCGGTGCGCATCACCTCGTGTACCTTCATCAGGCTGCGCCCCAACGCTCCACCTGGATGGACCGCGGCGTACTGCGGGGGCCTGATGTCCTTGAGCTTCATCACCGTAAGCGCCAGGGCATCGCCCATGGCTAGCATCGCGGTCGTCGATGAGCTGGGGGCCAGCCCCAGCGGGCACGCCTCGGGCGTGTCGCCCACGTCGAGAACCGCATCGGCCAGCTCGCCACACCTGGAGTTCGGGCGGCCGGTGATCAGGACGATCGGGCACCCGATCCGCTTGACCACAGGCAAGAGCTCGACCATCTCCTGGGTGATGCCGCTGTTGGACAGGGCTATCAGCACATCCTGACGATGGACCATTCCCAAGTCACCGTGCAACGCCTCGACCGGGTGCAGAAAATAGGCCGGCGTACCGGTGCTGGACAATGTGGACTGGATCTTGAAGCCGACCTGGCCCGCCTTGCCCATACCGGTCAGGGCGACGCGTTGCGGGCAAGCCAGCACGATGCGGACCGCCGCCACGAAGCCCTCGCCCAGGCGATGTTGAGCAGCAGCGATGGCGGCGCACTCCCGGGCCAGTACCTCCCGCCCCATTTCCAACACCGTCTCAGCCGGCGGTTGGTCGGTGCCCGATCTCTTCTTCATGGTCGTGGTCGAACTCACGGCGGCATTATGCAGCCAGTACGGCCCAGACTCAATCGGGTGGGTCTGTCCTCGTCGAATCAGACCCACGACGTCCCACGGACCGAACCAGCCGATCGGCCAGACCCAGCTTGGCCAGGTCCGCCTCGATTCGTTGGACGAGAGTGCGCTCCGCCCCGTCCCGCACGGTCAAATGGATTCGTGATAGTCGCTCGGCGGCCGACCGGGCTTGAAGGGCGGCAGCCAAATCCGCCGCGTCGGTGGCCTGCCCGTCCAGGAGCAACTCGCCCGCCGCACCCACCTCCACCGACAATGTGGTTTGCTGCAGTTTCTCGATGAGGATGACGCAGCGAGTCCCTCGCTCGGGAATGCGATCCGAGCGAGCACGGAGCCACAGGGCTTCATTGTCCGCGCTGTGCGATGCCCCCGGGGCGATCAGGGCGGTGTCGAAATCCACCACGCAGACGACCGTGCCGTCGAGATCGGCTCCGAATCGGCCGCCGTCGAAGCTGCGCGAGCCGCAGAACACCCAATTCGTCACCCCAAGCGGGCGGTCGTGCTCGATGTCCCACATCCAGGCCTCGATGGGGGCGGTGGGTTGACCGTCGACACGAACCTGCACGGACAGCGCTTCGCCGGTCGGCGGTATCATCTTCTCCGTCTTTTCGTCGTAGCGCGACGGCTCGCCCGGTTCCAGCCCGAGCATGCCCATGGCCTGATAGACGTGAAGCGCCCGAGGGCGAACGACGACGATGCTTTCGTGCTCTCGCGTGCCCTGCGTACAGGCAAACAGCTCCAGAGGCCCGTCTCGAAGCACCACCATGCCTTCGATTTCCACCCGGTGACGGGGCCAGTCGATACGCACGCCAGGAGCGAACTCGACGATCCGGGCCGCTTTGGGCTGTCCCTCGGGGCCGGGCTGCGCATCGCCGAACGCAGTGGACGGGCTATTTACCACTAGTTCGAGAAGCGACCCGAGAATCACCACCGGTAGGAGAATTGAGACTGCCTTGACCAGGGGAGAGATCCCGCTGCGACTCATAGCGCCTGTTCCAGATCCTCGATCAGATCCTCGACATCTTCGATGCCCACGGATAGCCGTACCAAACCATCGGTGACGCCGCGTGACTCGCGGACCTCCTTGGGAATCGAAGCATGGGTCATGCTGGCTGGGTGGCTGATCAGCGACTCGACACCCCCTAGCGATTCAGCCAGGGCGAAGACCTGCGTCCGCTCGCAAAGTCGATAGGCGGCGTCTCGCCCGCCGGCCAGCACCAAGCTGACCATGCCGCCGAATGCGGACATCTGGCGTCCGGCCAACTCGTGCTCCGGATGGACGGACAGGCCCGGATAGACCACCGATTCCACGGCCTTGTGCCCCACGAAGTGGTCGGCGAGCTGCTGGGCGTTCTCCGAATGGCGCTGCATGCGGATAGACAGCGTCTTGATTCCCCGGTGGGTGAGGTACACGTCGAACGGCCCGGGCACCGCTCCAACGGCCATCTGCTGGAATGACAAGGGTTCGATCAGGGCGGGGTCCTTGACGATCACCGCTCCGCCGATCAGGTCGGAGTGACCGCCGATGTACTTGGTGGTGCTGTGAATCACGTAGTCGGCCCCGAGGCTGAACGGCTGCTGCAGAGCCGGTGTGGCGAATGTGTTGTCCACGGCCAACAATGCACCCGCCTGATGGGCGATCTCGGCCAGGGCTGCGATATCCAGGATCCGCAGCAACGGGTTGCTCGGCGTCTCCACCCAGAGAAGCTTGGTCTTGGAATCCACCAGTCGAGCAAACGAGGCCGCTGCCGTGTCATCGGTGTAGCGGGCCTCCAATCCCCAGCGACGGTAGTTCTCCTCCAGCAGGCGATAGGTTCCGCCGTACAGGTCGCTGTAGCAGACCACCGCGTCCCCCGGCGAGAGCAAGGTAAACAGGCTGTTTGTCGCCGCCAGCCCGGAGGCGAACGCGCAGCAGGCCGCTCCGTTCTCCAGGGCAGCCAACGACTCCTCTAACCCTGACCGCGTCGGATTGCCGCTCCGCGAATAGTCGTAGCCCTTGTGTTGTCCCGGCGACTCCTGGGTGTAGGTGCTGGTCAGGTGGATGGGGGGGACGGTGGCTCCGGTCGAGGGATCCGGCTCTTGTCCAACGTGAATGGCTCGTGTGGCAAATCTCATGGCTTGCTCAGGGGCCGGCTCTGTCTCACACCGGCACTGCTGGAGAGCAGTGGCACACCCAACCTATGCGTTCGCCGGCTGGCCAGCTGGCGCATCCTCCGTGGGCCGCAGCGCGCCCCAGTAGTTGACCAAGTCAATCCGGGTGACGATAGCGACAATCTCCGACTTGCGTAGGGCTACCACACCACTGTTGCCCGACATGAGCAAGCGATAGGCCTCGTCCAGATCGACCCTCTCGTCCAACTGCGGCAGCGGCCTGGCCATCATCTCGCGCACCCGAACCTTCCGCGTATCCTTGCCTTCGTGGAGCGTACGGGCCACGGTGATTTCCCGGATGGCCCCCACCACCTTGCCATCCTCGATGACCGGTAGTTGCGAAATCCCGTTCCCTCGAAGCATCTGAATGGCTGACTCGACCGTTTGGTCCGGAGTTACGGCGATCAGTTCGGTCGGCCCGCGCCACTTGAGAAGCTCGCCGATGGTGTGCGGCTGACTCTCGGCCTTCATGAATCCCTTTTCGATCATCCATTCATCGCAATAGACCTTGCTTAGGTAGTTACGCCCCGTATCCGGACACATGACCACCATGAGATCGTCAGGCCCCAGGCGATGGGCGAAGCGCAAACCGGCCGCGACGGCGGTTCCGGATGATCCGCCGACCAGCAGGCCCTCCTGCCTGGCCAGCTTGCGGGCTGTATGAAACGATTCGGTGTCGCTGACCCGCACCCATTCGTCCACCATATGCGCGTTGAAAGTCTTGGGGACGTAGTCCTCCCCAATGCCCTCGACCGCCCAGGCACACGGTGACCCGCCGGAGAGCACCGAGCCCTCCGGATCGGCTCCGACGACCCGAATCTCCGAGTTCTGGTCCTTGAGGTACTTGCCAACGCCGGAGAGCGTCCCCCCGGTCCCCACACCGCCGACGAAAACGGTGACTTTCCCCTCGGTTTGCTCCCAGATTTCCGGCCCGGTTGTCCGATAGTGATAATCCGGGTTGGTTAGATTCTTGAATTGATCGGGTTGAAAGCTGTTAGGGATTTCGTTCAGCAGTCGAGCGGCCACGCCGCTGTAGCCCTCCGGAGAGTTCGACGGAGCAGCCGCCGGAGTGTAGACGACTTCGGCCCCGTAGGCCTGGAGAAGGCGAGTCTTCTCCACGCTCATCTTGTCGGGCATGATGAAAATGCAGCGATACCCCTTGACCGCCGCGACCATGGCCAGCCCTACGCCGGTATTGCCCGAGGTGGCCTCGATGATGGTGCCGCCGGGCTTGAGCGCCCCGCTGCGTTCGGCGTCGGCGACCATGGCGATGGCCACCCGGTCCTTGATGCTCCCGCCGGGGTTGACCATCTCGATTTTGGCGTATATCGGACAAAGAGAACCGGCGGCGACGTGGTTGAGGCGAACGAGAGGCGTGTGGCCCACCGCTTCGAGGATGTTATTGCAGCGACCCAGCATGATGCGTGGCCTCCTCCGAGTACGGGATACCGAGGCAGGGCGATGCCGAGCCGACATTCTCTGTGGCGACCGGCGGTCGCCGGGACTCGGATCCCCGCCGGCTCATGCTACAGGAATCCCGTGCCGATGGCGCGTGCGGCTAGGGCTCTGTCACGTGTCGAAAGACGGGATGCCACCCATCAAAGTACGCCTGACGAAGCACCAGGCGTCTGGCGGACGCTCCGTATACAGGCTCCCGAGCGCGGGCGGGCCGGGGGATGATGCGGGCGCCCGACGCCGCCACGGGCGCAGAAACGGTTGATAATTACCAGCCCCGGGATGGTTAGGGGCTTGTCTTTCGGCTAGACCAATCCTATGCTGGTACGATTCCGGAAAGGTGCTTGTCCTTGAACCTTCGCGGCAGTCTGATTGCGGATCGCGTTGATGCCCTGGGGATCAGCCCTGCAGTCTCAGTGGCGCCCACGGAGTCCATTGGACAGGTTATCGCCCGGATGGTGGCGGAGCGCGTCGGCTGCGTTGTGGTAGTTCTCGACGCTCACCTGGAGGGGATTTTCACGGAGCGCGACGTTCTCACACGCGTGCTGGCCGCGGGTGCAAAACTCGACCAACCCATCCAAACGGTTATGACCCCTAATCCGGACGTCCTACATTCTGATGCCACGGTCGCCGATGTCGTAAGACTCATGCACGACGGCGGATTTCGTCATATACCCGTGGTGGAGCACAACGGGGACCTGGCAGGGGTGGTGTCGGTGAAGCGAGTGGCTGAGTATCTCGTGGAGCACTTTCCGGCGACGATTTACAACCTCCCGCCCGATCCGGAGCAGAGGCTGGACGCCGCGGAGGGTGCTTGAAAAGCACCCACCACGAGCCAATCCTATAGTAGAGGCCAAGCGGAATAGTTCGCATTCGGGAGTTCACGCATCATGGCGTCTTCGACGGCTACACCAGCCGGTTCAACGAGAGTAATCGAGGAACACGAGACCATCGCCGTCCGTTTCGCCGGCGATTCCGGCGACGGAATGCAGTTGGCCGGCAACCAATTCACCAATGCCTCGGCCATCTTCGGCAATGACATCTGCACGTTCCCTGACTTCCCAGCCGAGATCCGGGCCCCGGCGGGCACCCTGGCTGGAGTCAGTGGATTCCAGGTCAACTTCTCCAGCCGCGATATCCATACGCCCGGCGATCAGATCCAGGCATTGCTCGCCATGAACCCGGCCGCCCTCAAGACCAATGTGGCCGACCTGGATTCCGGAGGCATCTTGATCGTCAACGCCGACGCATTCACTCAGGCCAACCTGAACAAGGCGGGCTACGAGTCCAATCCATTGGAAGACGGCAGTCTCGACGGCTATCGCCTCTTCAAAATACCGATCGACACCCTCAACCGCGAGGCGGTGGCTGAGTCCGGCCTCTCCGGGCGGTCGGTGGGACGATGTAAGAACTTCTTCGCTTTGGGAATGGTTTGCTGGCTCTACGACCGGCCTTTGGAGCCCACCCTAGCGTGGGTCGATGAGAAATTCGCCCGCAATCCAGCCGTCGCGGATGCCAACAAGCGAACCCTTCGAGCCGGTTTTGACTTTTGCGATACGGTGGAGATGTTCACCACCAGCTACCGCGTCCCCAAAGCCAAGATTGCACCCGGGCGATATCGCAAGCTGACCGGCAACGAAGCCATCGCCATGGGACTCATCGCCGCCGCCCAGCAGGCGGGCTCTCCGCTGTTTTATGCGAGCTATCCTATTACCCCGGCCAGCGACATCCTCCATGAACTCTCCCGGCGACGAAACTTCGGGGTCAAGACGTTTCAGGCTGAAGATGAGATCGCCGCCATGTCGGCGGTCATCGGGGCTGCCTTTTGCGGGGCCCTGGCCGCCACCGGCACCAGTGGCCCGGGGTTGGATCTGAAGGGCGAAGCGATAGGGCTGGCGGTGATGACCGAGCTGCCCATGGTCATCGTCAACGTCCAGCGTGGCGGTCCCAGTACCGGCCTGCCCACCAAGACGGAGCAGTCCGACTTGCTTCATGCCATCTACGGGCGCCATGGCGAATGCCCGTTGGTGGTACTGGCTCCAGCCACGTCGGCGGACTGTTTCACGATGGCCTTCGAGGCGATTCGCCTGGCGGTCCGCTACATGACGCCGGTCATTCTCCTGACCGACGGATATTTGGCCAACGGGGCTGAACCTTGGCGTATCCCCGACGTGGCCGACCTTCCCAAGATTCAGATACATCGAGCCAAGCCCAACGGCGAATTTCAACCGTACGCCCGTGACGACCATCTGGCTCGGCCGTGGGCCCTTCCCGGCACTCCAGGCATGGAGCACCGCATCGGCGGGCTGGAGAAAGAGGATTTGACGGGGGACGTTTGCTACGATCCCCAGAATCACGAGAAAATGACGCGGCTCCGGGCCCAGAAGATCGCGGGCGTGACTCGGGACATTCCGCCACTGGAGGTGGATGGACCGGCCTCGGGTGAACTGCTCGTAGTAGGCTGGGGCAGCACCTACGGGGCCATCATCTCGGCCATCCAGCGCTGCCGAAGCAAGGGTTTGACGGTGTCCAACGTACACATTCGTCATATGAATCCGTTGCCGGCGGACCTGGGCGACATTCTGGGGCGCTTCGATCGGGTCTTGGTACCCGAACTCAACAGCGGACACCTTCGCATGCGCCTTCGAGCCGACTACCTCATCGACGCCATAGGATTGAACAAGATCCAGGGCAAGCCGTTCATGATCAGTGAAATTGAGCAGTGCATTACCGAGCTGCTCGGGAGTTAAACGCGTGACCGTCAAGCAGTCAGTCGAGCTGCCTACCCAAAAGATGAGCCCCAAAGACTTCGCCAGCGACAACGTGGTGCGCTGGTGCCCGGGGTGCGGGGATTATTCCATCCTCGCCCAGGTCAAGAAAGTGCTGGCCGAACTGGGCGTTCCCAAGGAGAACTACGTGTTCGTCTCCGGGATCGGTTGCTCGAGTCGGTTTCCCTATTACATGGGCACCTACGGCTTTCACAGCATTCACGGGCGGGCGTTGGCCATTGCCAGCGGCGTCAAGGCGTCCCGGCCGGATCTGTCCGTCTGGGTGGCGACCGGTGACGGCGATGCCCTGAGCATCGGGGGAAATCACCTTCTGCACACCCTGCGGCGCAACTTCGACATCAAGATCCTTTTGTTCAACAACCGTATCTACGGCTTGACCAAGGGACAGTATTCTCCGACGTCTCTAGTCGGTAAGAAAACCAAATCTTCGCCGATGGGCAGCATCGACAACCCGCTGCACCCATTGAGCGTCGCCATCGCTGCGGAGGCGACGTTCGTGGCCCGCACCATCGACGTTAACGTCAAGCATCTGGCGGCGACGCTCAAGCGAGCGGCCGACCACAAGGGAGCGGCGTTCGTCGAAATATACCAGAACTGCAACATCTACAACGATGGTGCGTTCGAGTACGCCACGGACAAGGAAACCAAAGATGACACGGTCCTGGCCCTGGAGCACGGTCGCCCGCTGACCTTCGGAAAGAACCGTGACAAGGGCATTCGGCTCAACGGTTTCGTACCCGAGGTGGTCACGCTGGGCGACGGCATCACGGAAGACGATCTGCTGTTCCATGACGAGAAAGCCGAGGACGCCAGCTTGGCCTATCTGCTCAGCCGAATGCACTATCCGGATTTCCCGGAACCGATCGGCGTCTTCCGCTGCGTGGAAAAACCGACCTATGAGGACTGCCTCGACGAACAGGTGCGAGCCGCGGTCGAGTCGCAGGGCGTGGGACGTCTGGAAGACCTCTTGGCCGACGGAGATACCTGGGTCGTCGACTAGTCGCCAGGAGGCCGATATGCGTTGCCCAGCCTGCGGTTATGACAACCTGGCCGGAGCCGATGAGTGCGCCGGTTGCCACGGAGATCTGCGCCAGGAAGATCTACCCGAACCGACCGATTCGCTCGCCCAGGCACTGACCGTCGATCCCGTCCAAAAACTGATCCCGTGCCAACCGCTGACCCTGACGGAGGATACCCCCATTCGAGAGGCGGTAGCCAAGCTCGTCGAAACGGGACGCAATTGTGTGCTGGTGACTCGTCAGGGATCGCTGTGCGGTATCCTGACCGAGCGCGACATCCTGATGAAAATCGCGGACCGATACGAAGACCTAGCCGACGAGCCGGTTAGCGCGTTCATGAGTCGCGATCCGGAGTCGTTGACCGTGGACTGCCCGGCGGTCTACGGCCTGAACCGCATGACCGCCGGTGACTACCGTCATATCCCCATCGTGGAGAACGACGTCCCGGTCGGCGTGATCAGCATTCGAGACATCCTTGCCCTGCTGGTCGAAAACGACTCCAGCGCGGTGGGGGAATAGGCTCCCGGCGGGCTGGCAGGCCTGCGCTCGGGATATTGACCCCGTTAGAATGGACGAGGGGCTGGGCGGCCGACTAGGGGCTGGGCGTGGTTTCCGCTTGCGGTGGGGGAATCGGATACTCGAAGTCCCACTCCATTCGCCTCGGGGCGGCCAACTCGATCACCCAATAGATGTCGTAGGTTCCACCGGCTCGCACGGCGACGCCAGCCTCGCGCCACGCGGGCGACAAGAGGTTCTGGCGATGCAACTCGCTGTTCATCCACTGCTTGACGACCTCACCGGCCGATCGCTGGCCTGCGGCCAGGTTCTCCCCCACCGCCGATGCTCGATAGCCTGACGAGGTGATACGTTTGGCCGGCGTGGTCTTGGTCACGGGGTGCTCGTGGGAGAAGAATCGCTCTTCGACCATGCTGCACGCGTAGTCAGCTGCGACCGATGCCAGCACGTCATCCGAATCAGGTACCACCGGGGAAATCCCCCGTTCGCTCCGCTCCAGGTTGATCAGTTGCAGCAATTGGTTGGCTAGGATCTCTGCATCGGCCGGGGTCGTACAGCGGGCGACGGGGTCGCCGGCGGAATCATCGTCGGAGCCGGTCAGCGCAGATCGCATGTCACCGGTGCATCCGGTCAACAAGCACGCGCTCGCGGCCATTGAAACCAGTTTACCCAATCGACAACCCACGCAGGAATCCCTTCACGGCTAGCCTCATGAGGAATTGTAGCTCCCCCGAGGCCGCCAAACAAGCCCAGGAACAGGTCATCAACTGCTCGAATAGGGCCTCGGACGATCCGAAGGATACCGGGAGCCCCCCCCCGAGCATCGAGCGTCCGCCCTCAGCCCACTCGGCGTAGTAGCAATATAGTAATATCGTCAGGTTGGCGTCCGCCCTTGAAAAAAGCAGCCAAATCGGTGGCCAGCTCTTCCAAAACGGTCGTCGCAGGCAGGCCGAAACCATCACAGAGCGTGTCCAGGAAACCTTGACGGCCGAGCTGGATTCCCTGGGCATTGCGCAAGTTCAGACAACCCGGCGAGTAAAGCACCAGCGACTCGGTCGGCCCCACGCGCTCGATTTTCGAGACGTAGGTCGGGGTCTTTTGGGTACCCAACGCCGCGGCGTCGGGATCGAGTAGCGAACGAATCTCGCCACGAGCATCGATGACCACCGCCCCGATGTCGCCGGCGGTGGCGTACTGGGCGACTCCGGTCTTGGGATTGATGATGATGGCCACGCAGGCCATCGCACACGGCGAACGGTCGTCGTGGAGAATCCAGTTGAGCTCGCGCAGCAGCGTGTGCGGTGGATCCGCGTGCAGGCCTCCGATGCGGAAAGCGGCCCGCACTTCGGTCATGGCCATGGCTACGCGGCTTGGTTCACCCGTGGCGTGGGCCATCAGGAGGGCCATCATTCCGTTGGGCAGCTTCATCACGTCGTAGACATCGCCGACGCGATCCGCACCCGCCTTGCCGTAAGCCGCCAAGTGATATCCAGTCCATTCCGGCACGCTGGTGGGGTCAAGACGAGCCTGCACCTGGCGCACGAACGATTGCTCTCCGATCGCGATGGCTTCCTGAAGGCGGGCCTGTTCGCGGAACACCGCTTCCAATTGAACCGCCACCAGCGATTGAATCATCATCAGGTGCTCGAGGTGGCGCTGCCCGTAACGGGTGCCGCGGGGCATGGCGTCGACGTAGAGCAGACCCAGACGCCCCTGCGAGCCGATCAGCGGGACCGCCATGAACGAACCCATGTCTTTGCTATCGCGGACCCGGGCGCAGATGAACTGACTGCGCTCCAGGCAGCGGTAGCTTACGGTCTCGATTAGCGGCGATTCCCCCGCCGCGTTGCCCGCCGCCGACTTGCCTTCGACGAACTCCAGCCGCCCGTAATCCGCACGACGGGCCCCCATCCAAGCCCGAGCCCCACGAAACGTCTCCAGCAGCATCCCCAGCGTCAGCCCCATCAGTTTGGGAATGTCGTCGCACGAACGCAGTTGAAACGCCAACTCGCTGAGCCGAGATCGCTCGTCAGGCCCGAGCCGGATCGCGTTGTCGTCTTTCAGCACGACGGCCCCGGCAGGAAGCGGGAACTGACGGATACGGGAAATATCGTCCGACGGGCCTGAGGGTGGCGGTAGTGGGATGGGCTCGGCGTCCAGGAGAATCTTGAGCCGATAGTCCAACAGCTCGATCTCGTCTCCGTCAGCCACCGGACTGGCCGTGGTGATTTTGTGGCCGTTCAGATAGGCCTCGGCACCCATGGACGATGATTCGATGATCCAGGTGCCGTCCGGCTGATGGAAAAGGGTCAGAGCCTGCGGAGCGATCCGAAGGTCGGCCAAGTGGAGCGTACACTCGTCGTGCGAGCCAACACGCACGAGACCTTCCGCATAGGTCTCGTCGTGCAGTACGTTGTCACCTTCGAGAACCTGAATCCGCATGGTGGCTCGCCCTCGCTTGACCTCGGAGCCGGGCCTGGGTTCCCAGATCGCCGGTCGGCTCCTATTATCGGGGAACATCGCCTGGGAAACAACGACGTGGAGCACCGATGAGCGACCAGACCCTGCTGCTGGGGCACAGCCCCGATCCGGACGACGCCTTCATGTTCTATGCCCTGGCGGAGGGGCTCATCGATACCGGCCCCTGGCGATTCGAGCACGTCCTGCAGGACATCCAGACGCTTAACGAACGTGCCCTTCGAGGCGAACTCCATATCACCGCGATCAGCATGCATGCCTTTCCGTACGTGGCGGACCGGTACGCCCTGACCCCGTGCGGCTCGAGCATGGGGGATCGCTACGGCCCGATCGTGGTCGCCCGCGAGCCACGGACCGTCGAGGAGCTGGTCGGGGCCACCATCGCCATACCCGGTGAGATGACCACCGCCTTCCTGGTCCTCAATCTGCTACTGGGGCGAGGGAAGTACCACCATCGCGTGGTCATGTTCGACCAGATCCTGGACGCAGTGGCCGACGGCAAGGTCGATGCCGGCCTGGTCATCCACGAGGGTCAGCTCACCTATCAGGACCAGGGGCTGCACAAGATCGTCGATCTCGGCGAATGGTGGTACGAGCAGACGCACCTGCCGCTTCCGCTGGGAGGCAACTGCATCCGCCGCGACCTGGGGCCGACGGCGATCACGGAGATCAACGGCATCCTCAAGCGGAGCATCGAGTTCGGCCTGTCCCACCGGGCAGAGGCGGTCAAGCACGCCCTTCAATACGCCAGAAACATGGGCACCGAGCTGGCGGATCGGTTCGTAGGCATGTACGTCAACGAGTGGACGGTTGACTACGGCGACGTCGGGCGCCGCGCCGTCCGCGAGCTGATGACCCGCGGCCACCAAGCCGGCCTCCTACCCGAAGTCGATGAATCCAAGATGTATGTCAGTTGAGCGACGGTCCCTCTCTCAATCGCCCGTTAGACGAAAGAACTAGCTGCGGCCCTGTTTCAACCCCTGGCCCTGTTTCACCCCTGATGAAGGTGCCGTCGTCGTTAGTTACGCCGTCGAGCCGGCCGCGCGCCGTTTCCGGCGAGTCACCCCGAGACCCAACAAGAGAACGCCGAGGAGCAGAGCCGAAGGTTCAGGGACCAGGATGACGAAGTCGTCGAGGTAAGCCGGTCCTGAACTCGTTCCGAAGATGGAGAACCCGTCGAGGCTCTTGCCCGGATCGAGGAACTCGGTGATGTTGAAGAACAACCAATCGTCGCCGTCACCGATACCATTGATGAGTTCATCCGTAGTCGATCCGTCATCGTAGTAGAACGTATACGAGCTAAATGGCCCTCCCAACCTCTTGATCGAAAGTGACACCTCGAGGATGTCTTCAGTTGCCACCGCGGCGAAGTTCTGGCGAATCGAGTCGCCGCCAAAGGCCGCGACCGAAAATATCCCGGTGTTGGCCTCGTCGGCCGTCACGAAGGGCAAGCCGGTTTGGTCGAACCACGGCGCAAGGTCTCCAGTCTCGAATCCAGGATTGACCAGAACGTTACCGCCGGCCGCGGCTACGCTGGACGTTGCAATCACCAGCGCGACTGCCAGCACGAGCAAGCCTCTGTTGTTCACTTCGTTGTTCACTTCGATTCTCCTCTCCTTTCGATCACGTTAGGGTAGCCCGTGACTCTTCCCCACCCTTCAACGCAACCAGTATTCTACGCCCGCTCCTTCGCCCACGAAAGGAAAAACCAAAATCCCCCATTTGAGCTTCCCATACCCAGTCTTATAGGACGGGCCGGACGAGGCGCGATGTGGTCGGAAGAGAACGGGGAACGGACGGGGAACCGGGACGAGAGAGAAAAGAGAGAGAAAAGGGTGAGAGAAAAGGGGACATCACTGATTATTGCCCCTCTCTCTTTCGAGGTCGGCCGGCGTTTCGCAGCGTAAACTCCAGACCCAAGCGTTTGGCGATTCGTTGCACCCAATTGGGGTCGCCAAAGGGTCTGCCGCGGTTGACGCACGTTCTCAACTGTTGAAGTTGTTTCTCATCGAGGGAAGCGTTGACCTGAGCCCTCCAGTCTCGGGGCCGATCAACGGGCCATTGGCCAAGGGTAAACGGCTTTCCGCCCCGCCGCCGGGCATACAGCCCGCCCCATGGCCAATCCTCCGCACGGAGGATCAGACCGGCCCGGGCGGCGTTGGCTTCGACATATCGGCAGACGTTGAGGAAGTGGCTTTCCTCCTGAATGGGGAAGCTCTTGAAGCGACCCTGATAAAGGTGCCCGCCGCCGCGGGTGTGATAGTGGGCGTGGTGGCGACGCACGTGAGTTACGCCTATCCAACCCATGAATCTGCCGAGCGCATCGTCGGTTCCCGGGCGAACCACCAAATGCCAGTGGTTGCCCATCAAACAGTAGGTGAGCAGATCAACCGGGTAGCGCTGCAACCCCTCGGCTAGCCCGCATATTTCATGAGGCGACGTGAGCGTTGCCAGTCGGTGTAGTGTGCGACGATCGTCGGATTGGCGGTATGGTCCGCCGTGGTCGGCGTAGAAAGCCCCCTTTCCCCCACGGCGATTTCGGGTTGTGCCATAGTCAGATTGGGGTGAGGCGACGCAGCAGAAGTGCGAACAGTGGCTGGTAGGGATGGTAGCTGCTGAGGTGGAAGACGATCCGCCGAACCGACACCGTCACCCAGGCGGCAATCTTGAACAGCTTGCTGCGAATCGTCGTCACCTGGG
>JADFPW010000296.1 GCA_022562105.1 Planctomycetota bacterium | reverse complement strand
GCAACCCGGTGTGCGATCGGCATGCTGGTTCTGGCAGCGGCCGGCGGCTGCGCGGGGACCGGTCGAGTGCTCGATCGGATGCCCCAGCCGATTCGGATGGCGCGTTCCAGCCCGGCGCCTTTTCGTCGCGTGACGCCGGTTCAGGCTCCTTCCTCTCGTCCGCAGCCCGCCCTCGTCCCGGCAGCGGCCACTGGATGGCGCCCTCCGAAGGGCATCGAGCGCTCCAAGTGGAATTATATTGTGGTGCATCACAGCGCCACCGCGACTGGCGGCGCTTCTGCGTTCGACCGGTTTCACCGCGAGGTGAACAAGTGGGACGAGCTGGGATATCATTTCGTCATCGGCAACGGCACGGATACGCGGGACGGGGCTATCGAAGTCGGCTCGCGCTGGGTCAAGCAGAAATGGGGCGCCCACTGCAAAGTTCCGGGCAATCGATTCAACGAGCACGGGATCGGAATATGCCTGGTGGGTAATTTTGAGCAGAATCGACCCAGTGCCGCCCAGATGGATTCGCTCAGTCGGCTGGTGACCTTTCTGATGACCGAGTGCGGTATCCCGACCGACCAGGTTCTGGCCCATGGCAGCGTAACGGGCCATACCGCCTGTCCGGGGCGATACTTCCCCATGGCTCGATTCCAACGTGAGCTCGGCCACCAGCTCTCATCCGCCGCTAGCATGCGTTCCGGACGGGGATGAGCACGCCTATCAGGCCGTTGAAAAACTCATTCACGGCGGAGTCGCGACTCAAACACCCTCATCCTGGACCATCCAGCCACGTTGCTACGGCCGGCGAGGCGCCAGCCGCTACTTTTTCGACGGACTGCTATGACGCCTGGCGCGGCGATGGCGTACCGTCGTCGGCCGTCGCTCCGTTTCCTCCGCAGGCTGTCTTGGGGTAGGGCCATCCACGTTGCCAGGGCTGGCGGGGGCCTTCGTCAAGAATGTCGGATATACTAAACTGCGTCCGGAAACAGGCCGATGCGTAGAAGTGAGCAGCGGTTAACGGAAATCCTGATATTGCGGGGCCAGGGCGCATCGCCTACGCTCCCCAGGCTGCTGAAACGGACCATGAGGCATGCGGTTGCCTACCCGCCATGACGCGGGAGGGACGCCACGAGGAGCTTTACGATGACCAAGACCGGTCGCAAGGAACGGATTCTGCGGTGGAGCATGGCCTCGATTATTGGAGTCGGGACGATGGCCCAGCTTGGGGGGTGTGACCCGACGGTGCGCACGGTGTTTCTCTCCGGGCTCGAAAACGCCACAGAAACCCTGACCGACACGTTCGTCAGCGCGTTCTTCCTTAGCTTGGCTGATGACGATGCGACGGGGGACTCGTTGACCGGAACGTAATCCGATCGACCCACCTCCGCTCCGATCGTCTGACGACGAACTTCACGATGCCACAGCCTGTCGCGCAGGCTGTGGCATCCTATGTATCATGCCCACGCCACGCGCGATCATTGCTTGACACTCCGCTCGGCTAACCTAGCATCGTTATAGAGGAATGCTCATACGGGCTCTGGTTTGGTGATGCATCGATGTTTACAGGAATCATAGAAATTGTCGGCCGCGTTTGCGGCTCGGACGAGGTAACCGGTGGTCGAAGACTCACCGTGGATGCGGGGCCTGTGGCGGAGGATCTGAAACCCGGCGCCAGCCTGGCGGTCAACGGCGTCTGCTTGACGGCGACCGATGTGCGGGCCACGCGCGTAGGGTTTGATGTCATCGCCGAAACCCTACGCCGAACCAATCTCGGCCGTCTACGCGTTGGTGACCTGGTGAATCTCGAGCGATCGCTGCGCCTGGGTGATCGGCTCGATGGTCACTTTGTGCAGGGTCACATCGATGGCACCGGCACGATCCGCCGGCGCACACAATCCGCCCGGGAGTGCGTGGTCTGGGTGGAGCCCGAGCGTTCTCTGATGCCGTGCATCATTCCGAAGGGCTCCATCGCGATCGATGGCATCTCGCTCACCGTGGCTGAACTCCAGGGGGGAATGTTCAGCGTGGCGCTGATTCCCACGACGCTCGAGCGGACCAACCTCGGCGATCGTCGTGTTGGCGATCCGGTCAATCTGGAAACCGACATGCTCATCCGGGCCGCGGTCCACCACCTCGCCGGGCCGCGGGCAGGAGACGCTTCAACGCTGACCTCGCTGCTCGATCGGGGCGAGCTGTGAACGGCGACTCCAGTCACCCCCCTCCTCCCCCGTCGCCGCCGGGCCGCCCGAACGACCGACGGCCTCTGATCGGAATCACCATGGGTGATCCGGCGGGGATCGGCGCCGAAGTGGTGGCCAAAGCGCTGGCTGATCCCGCGGTTCGCAAGATGGGACGGTTCATCATCTTCGGCCTGGACGAGTTGATCGGCTACGCGGCCGATCAGGCGGAGATCGCGCCGTACTGGTTTCGCAAGCCGCATGAGGACATCGGAGCCGTCGAGAGCGGGGTGGTCGTCGCTGACTACGACGAGTATGGCATGTTTGGGCCGGCCGTTCGCCGGGCGACGGCTGAGGGTGGTCACGCATCAATGCGTTTTGTGGACGATGGCATCGAAGCCCTTCGCCGGGGCCAACTCGACGCCCTGGTCACCGGACCGATCAACAAGACCAGTTGGCAGATGGCCGGCTATCGGTTCCCAGGCCATACCGAGAAGTTTGCCGACGCGTTCGGGGTGAAACGCTATACCATGATGTTCGTGGCCGATCGGCTTCGGGTAGCACTGGCCAGCACGCACATCGGGCTCTTTCAACTTCGCAACGCTTTCAACATCGGGCGTGTGTTCCAGCCGATCGATCTGTTGGATGATGCACTGAAGCGGTGGTTTGGTGTTGAGTCTCCGCGAATCGCGGTGGCTGCCCTCAATCCGCACGCGGGCGAGGGTGGATTATTCGGCGACGAGGAGACCCGGATCATCGAACCGGCGATCATCATGGCCCGGGAGGCGGGTATCGACGTACAGGGTCCGTTCCCGGCTGATACGTTGTTCCACCGGGCGCTAGACGGAAGGTTCGACGGCGTGGTGGCCATGTATCACGATCAGGCTTTGATACCCATCAAGCTGCTGGCATTCGATCGTGCCGTGAACGTGACGCTGGGGTTGCCCGTGATCCGCACCAGCGTGGACCACGGCACGGCGTTCGACATCGTGGGCAAGAATCAGGCTCACCCCGGTAGCATGCGGGCTGCGATTCAGCTGGCCTGCCAATTGGCCGGGGGCGCCCGGGCCACAGCGGCGCAACCTCGGGCCTCGTCCAACCGAACGGCCATCTGACGAGGCCCACTCGGCAGACATCCCCGTCGCGCTGCCATGTTCCCGTGCTTGCGTGGTGCGACGATTGACACGTTCCTGCGTGGCAGGTCTAATGCCGATCCTCATCGGGGCGATTAGCTCAGTTGGCTAGAGCGCCTGCTCGACACGCAGGAGGTCACAGGTTCAAGTCCTGTATCGCCCATTGACGTAAACCACTTCCCGAAAACGACTTAGAGGCGCATTGGCGTCTAGTCTCACAGCTGATACCATCTCTGGCGCTCCCGATATGCGCCCAATACGCTCCCGATACGCTCCCGACGCTTTGGGAGTAGAATGTCTGCCTGCATGTAAGGAATGACGGTCGTGGCTGCATTATTCGTCCGCAACGGGATCTACAACATCAAGCTTCATTGGAAGGCTTCTGGCGAGCGTAAGCAGAAGCCGTACACCCGATCACTACGAACCACCGATCTTCAGACGGCGGAGCGAATTAGACGCGATGTCGAGGACCAACTGGAGCGTATCAACTCGGGGAGATCACCGGTCGCCAGCAAGCTCCTTGCCGATGGCTTCTCCATTATCGCTGTCTTGTTTGGTTCACCGGAAGTCGCAACGCGCCTCGACGGAGAATCTGACCATAACCCATTGGCCATCGGGTACTTGTGTGACGGATACCTCGCCCAGCTCAAGACGATCGTCGGCTTCGACCAGCACTACAACACCGAGCTTTGGCTGAAGCGAGCACGCGACTTATTCGGTGAGGATCGGCGGGTAATGTCCCTAGCGGGCGACGACC
Source organism: Planctomycetota bacterium (assembly GCA_022562105.1). Classification (GTDB taxonomy): domain Bacteria; phylum Planctomycetota; class Phycisphaerae; order UBA1845; family UBA1845; genus JADFPW01. The sequence continues at coordinate 1,532 of JADFPW010000296.1, read as the reverse complement.
TGACCGCGTACGCGCAGGAGCGAGCCCTGTCAGTGGGCAACACGTCCATCAAGAAGGAGGTGGGCAGCCTCAAGGCAGCGATCCGTTGGGCAATCGACGAGAAGCTCCTGTCGTCCAACCCCATCAGGCGCTGGCCGACGCTCAAGACGCAACGGCAAAAGCACTTTCTGTGGAAATCAGACATCGACGCGGTGATCGCCGAACACGAACTAAAGAGTGACGCCGAACGGGCTGACTTCCTCGGCGAGATGAAGCTGCGGCTGGTGCTGACGCAGGAGGACATGAAGGCACTGATCGATCTCGCCCGCGAGAAATCGCCCGAGATGGTCGTCCCGCTGATGCTGGTCTGCTCTACGGGAATTCGGCGGAAGGAACTGGTGATGCTGAAGAAATCGGACTTCGATCCACGTCGCGGGGCGATCACGGTGGGATCGAAGAAGCAATCGAAGACGGAGGAAGTTACGTACCGCATGGTCGCCTTGCCCGTTGTCGTCGCCGAGGCGGTTAGCAAGCATCATCGGTCGTTGCCCAAGTCCGAGCGCATGCTCTTTCCCGCGTTCAGCAACATCGACAAGCGCTACAACAATCGATGGGTCGAGTACAAGACCGACGCCGATGGCGAAGTCAAGTTGGATGAGACCGGGAGGAAGATCGTCAGGACAAACCGCCGTGGTGAAACGAAGGCGGCAAGAAGGAAGTTGCCTGAGGACCGCTTACAATCTGAGAAGGCCCGAAGGATGCTCAACCAGCTTATCAAGGACACGGACTTCGAGTTGATGAACGGCTGGCATTGCCTACGTCATTCATTCATCTCGATCTGCGTGTCGAAGGGGCTAACGTGGGAGCAGATTGCCGAGTGGGTCGGCCATGTATCCCCACGGACGACCCGGCTCTACACCCATTTCAACCTCGTGGACAGCAAGCGGCGAATCGAGTCCTTGGACATCCGGTTTTGATCAGTGACCGGTCGTTTAGGCCCGCGAGTGAGGGACATCAAGTTGCTCAGGGCCCGCGAAGCGGATCGACCACAATCCATTCCGCTTCGACAGGATGAGGGACCAGGGCGGATACCCCCTCCCGCGCCTCTTCTCGAACGAAGAGTACATCCCACCAGCTTTCGCCGGAAGGTGGCTGTGTCCAAAAGGACTCCTCCTGTTCCGTTTCGAACCCTGCGCGAGCACCTGCGTCGTATGGGAAGCGGCGAAGCGCTTCGTCGCGCCAAGCATGGCGAATCTTGGGAGGAAGGGTACATCGTATGCCCAGGATTCGGTTCCACACGATGTCATCCACCAATTGCAGGATCGACTTCGGTGGTACATCGAGAACCCACTCGACTTCGGTGTGGCACGGCCGCACGATACGCTGGTCCGGGACCGTGTAGCACCAGATCAACTGGCCGGTTCCGATCCGGGCCGCCAGCTGCCGGCACGCACCACCAACCCCATCAACAGTTCGTACGTATTCCGACCGAGTGTGATCGACGTGTCCATCGAGCAGGGAGAAATCGGGCTTGTGCCACGTCCAGAGCTTCA
>JADFPW010000295.1 GCA_022562105.1 Planctomycetota bacterium | reverse complement strand
GTTTTCGACGGTCGCTGCCCGCTATTCGAAGGGGCTTCATGCGACGGACGGTGGGGCGTGGGGCTTGGTTTCCCGTACCGGCCTTCGCCCACGATGGCATCCTGCGCTGGAAGCGCTGTATTCGCTGGAAGAGGGACAGGTCAGCAGCGTGCGGGTCACGGGCGACGCCTATTTCATTGTCCGTTGCGGCCGCATCGAGGAAACGACCGAGCCTGATTTCCAGGCCATCCAACCCGAACTTCAGGAGCGTTACCGACGCGTGCAGGAGCGGGCGTACCTGCAGGAGTTGATGACCAGGCTCTTGGCTGAGGCGGATCTGGATCAACAGCGAGTCGAGCAGTTCGTTGCAACGGTAGCGCGTCAAGCTGCCGGGGCGGCTGACGCTCCGTAGGGCGGATTGCTCGCGGTTTCAAGGGCGGTAGTCGCGGTACTTGTCGCGGCGTGGAGGTGCGTTGATCATGGGACTGTATATCCTGGCGACTTCCCTCCTTGTTCAGCTTGCGGCGGTTGTCGTTGCCGGCATGATTGCGTGGATCAACATTCGGCGATCGTGGCTATTGATCACGTCTGCGATTCTGCTTATGGCGCTTCACCGCACGATAAGTTTCTATCAGGCCATTGTACTGGACAGAAGCATTGATCTCGTGGCCGAAGCCGTTGCCTTGCTGATCTCGCTTCTCATGCTTGTCGGGTTGCTGACCCTTTTCCTGCGAGAACGACCGATTGTTGTCCCGTCGACGACAGCGCCGACGAGAGGCAGTGCCAAAGAAGCTCCAGGTCCCGGTGCCACCGCAGCACTTCTTGGGATTCTCATTCTCCTCTCGGTCTCTGTGGTGGCCTACTGGTCCTATTCCCTGAGCCGCAACGTGTTGATTCAGAGTGTCTTTTCCGCCAACTTACGCCTGGCACAATCGCTCGCGACGCTTGCAGATTCTTCGTACATCTCTCTATCACCGTCCGACCGAATCCGGTTCATCGAAGACGCATGGGCCGCTACTCCGCCCCGATATAACGGGAGTTACGTCTGCGTCACCAATTCCACAGGTTATTTACTGCTCAATACAAGGAACCGATCGCTCGAGGGTCAATATGTCGGCGATAGGTCAATTCGGGATAGAGCCGAACGCTATTCAGAATTGAATGACTTGATAGAAGCAAGAGCGAATTGGGTCGGATGGTATACTTCCGGGGCTGGTGAAACCCAGATAGCGTCATTCGCATACAGCTCAGCCCTGTCTTCACTGATTGGGGTGCATGTGCCCAAGAAGGCCGTGGAGTCGGAGATTCTGGGCGAGATCCTGCCTTTGGGCGCCGGTCTAGTGGTCGTTTTGGCGATACTTCTTCCCGCAGCACTGGGCGTGCTCTATCGGGCGTATGGGGCGACGCTGAAAGATGTTCAATCGAGCGAAGCGCGCTACCGCGCCGTGGTGGAGGATCAGACCGAGTTGATCTGCCGCCATCTACCCGATGGCACGCTTACTTTCGTCAACGATGCATACTGCCGGTGCTTCGACAGGAGTCGTGACGAACTGGTTGGACAGAAACTCATGTCGACAATAGCCGAACAAGATCATTCAAGTGTGCAGGAATTCTTCGCGTCTTTGGGACCGTCGAACCCGGTGGCCACCCACGAACATCGCGTCGTGACACACACTGGTGATGTCCGGTGGCAAAGTTGGACCAATCGGGCCATCCTCGATGACACGGGGAAAGTGGGCGAATTCCAAGGAACGGGTCGCGACATCACCGAGCGCAAGCGGGTGGAAGAGGCGCTGCGTCGAAGCGAAGAACGATTGGACTTGGCTGTCCGCGGCACGTCCGACGGCTTATGGGATGCTGACCTCGAGACAGGAAAGGAGTACTGGTCACCTCGGTTCAAGGAAATGCTGGGTTACGGAGAGGATGAGATCGAAGCAACCCATGATCAGTTTCTTGCGTTACTGCATCCCGACGACAAGGCAGAACTTCTCGAAGCGATTCGACTGCACCTGGAAGAGAATCAGCCCTACGATCGCGAGTTTCGGATGCAAACCAAATGTGGTAAGTACTGCTGGGTTCAGTCCCGAGGCGAAGCGTTGAGGGACAAGAACGGCAGGCCGTACCGCATGGCAGGTTCGATCCGCGACATCTCCCGGCGCAAGCGGATTGAGGCGGCGTTGCAGGAGAGCGAGGAGCGGCTCAGACTGATGATGCAGCAATCACCCTCGGTGATCGAAGTGTATGATGTCAACGGCCTTCAGGTAGATGTCAACAAGGCGTATGAGGATCTTTGGGGTTTCCCCGCGGACCATACCGTCAACCTGTTCAATGTCTTGGAAAGTGAGCAAGTCGAAGCCACCGGCCTAATGGCCTATGTGAAGAGGGCTTATGCCGGAGAGCCGGTGAAGGTTCCGGAATACGAATTCGACTCACGAGGGGAAACCGAGGGAAGAGGCAGGGGAAGGATTCGATGGTTAAACACTCGCATATACCCACTGAAGGATAGCGAAGGCACGGTTCGCCATATCGTGATCACACACGAAGACATCACCGATCGCAAGTGTGCGGAGGAGGAGCGACGGGCGCTGGAGGCCCAGCTTGGCCAGTCGCAGAAGATGGAGGCCGTTGGCCAACTCGCCGGGGGCGTGGCGCACGACTTCAACAACATTCTCACGGCCATCGTGGGGTACACGGAGCTATCGCTCCGCAGCGTACTACGGGCCGAGTTGGCGGACGACTCCTCGGTGGTGGCTTCACTGGAGGCCGTGCTGAAGGCGGTGTTTCGTGCCGCATCCCTGACCAAGCAACTACTCGTATTCAGCCGCCACGACGTCGCGCGACCGGTTGTGCTCAGCATCCACGCGTCGCTCGCCGAGATGGAGCAAATGCTTCGACGGCTCATCCCCGAGGACATCGTCCTGGAAGTCGAAGGCCCCCCGGATCTCGGTCATGTCCGGGCGGATTCCGGACAGATCGAGCAGGTCATTATGAACCTGGTAGTCAACGCCCGAGACGCCATGCCCCAGGGCGGGAAGGTGACCCTCAGGACGGCCAACGTCGAGCTGGACGACGCGTACCTGGCCGGCCACCCGGATGCAGCCGTCGGTCCGCACGTCATGCTCGCGGTCAGCGACACGGGCTGCGGCATCGAGAAGTCGAATCTGGAGCGAGTCTTTGAGCCCTTCTACACGACGAAGCCGCCCGGTTCGGGCACGGGACTGGGACTGGCGATGGTCCATGCAATCATAAAGCGGGCCGGCGGCCACATAACGGTGGATTCTGAGGTGGGCCGCGGAGCCTCCTTTAGGGTCTACCTACCCACCGTCGACGAACCCATCCAAGAGGATCGCCCGGGCGTTGCGACAGCCGTCGAGCACACCGGCCAGGAGACGCTTCTCGTATGCGAAGACAATATGGCCGTCCGCAACATGATCATCCAGGTCTTGCGGGAAGCTGGGTACGCCGTCCTCGGCGCAGAGACAGCCACACAAGCAATAGATTTCGCTAAAGAAATTGGCCAAGCACTCAATCTCCTGATTACCGACGTGGTGATGCCAGAGATGAACGGGATGAAGCTAAGCGAAACGCTGACCGCCGCCCTACCCAAACTGAGGACGCTGTTCATTTCCGGGTATACGTCGGACATCGTCGGCCCGCACGCCGTGCTGGGTGAACGCATCGAGTTGCTGGAGAAGCCGTTTGGCCGGCACGTTCTCCTGCAGCGTGTGCGCGACGTGCTGGACAAGCCGGAGAAGGCAGACGCGTGAGCCGCACAGGACGGCAGGAGCCACAACCACCCATCGAGACGAATCACCGACTCGGGCGACCTTCCTGACGAAAGAGCTACTTCGGCGGTAGTGCAGAAATGATGCACGTCGAACAAAGCGGGCGAATCAACCCGAGGTCGAGCTGATCCGCCCACTCCTAGACGCTGCCGGCAGCTCAGAGTTACCGCGCCGCCGGCAAACCACTACCGTTAATCGCAGTTAGTCGCAGTCTCCGAAACGAGCCAGCACGAAACCGGAGTCCAACGGGTCGACCTCGCCATCGCCGTTGGCGTCGGCAGCGTCGCAGCTCTCATCGCCTGTGCCCACCGGGCAGCCGAACCGAGCCAACACGAAACCCGAGTCCAACGGGTCGACCGCGCCGTCGCCGTTGACGTCGCCCTCGCATGCCTCCCCGCAGTCAGCCGTCGTGGCCAACGAATCCTCCGGGCCTGGATCGGTCAGTTCGCCGTCCTGGTTCTGTGCGGTGACGGCCAAGGTGTATGTCGTCGATGATTGCAGTCCCAACACGGCTGAGATTCCCCACCCGCCGTCGGTCTGGAAGACGGCGGTCATGCTCGGGTTACCCGCCGCGTCCACGTACATCCCGTCCCAGGTGCCGTCCGGCGGGGCGGTGTCGGTCACTTGGATGGCGAAGGTCGTATTGGCCGGGTTGCCGTTCGGGTCTACATTGACATTCAGCGTATCGCAATCGGCGCCGGTCAGTGTCGGGGCGCCGGGCACGTTGGCCAAGGTCGCTCCGCCGGACGCGGGACTGAAATCGGTCTCCACACCGAACTGGTTACGAGCCTTGAGTTGGAACTCATAGAAGGTGTCCGGCGACAGCCCGGTGGCGGTATCCACGGTGATCTGGATCCACTCGTTGAGCCCAGCGTCCCCACCCGCGGTAAGCGAGTCGAAGAACAAGCCCGACTCGCCGATGGTCAGATTGCTAAACGAATCGACTGCCACGAGCGCTAGGCTGTCCGTGGTCGGGCTGGCGACCACCAACAGGGTCGGGGTTTGGATGGCGGTGGCAGTGCTTTCTGGGGCCGAAAAGCCCGTCTGGTTAGGGAAGTCGGCACTGTCGCGAGCCCGGACTTCGTAGGTGTAGAGGTTGTTGGCTATCAGGTCGGTATCCAGGTAGGAGGTCGACGACTGCCACCCGCTGTCGGTTCCGTTAGGCCCGCCGCTGATGAAGTTGAAGTCGTACTCGATGGGCGGCGTATCGTCCGTGGCTGTGGTGGCGACCATGATGATCGATGACTCATCGACCGGCGCGGGGGCGGCGGCGAAGGTCATCGGGTTGGGCGACGGTGGCAGGAAGTCACCCTCACCGGCCTCGGAGATGATCACGTTGTCGATGTACCAGTCGTCGTTGAGGTTGTCCACCTCGGTACGGAACCGGACCCGGAAGTTGTTGTGGAATCCCAGCAGGGGGATGTCCAGAACGTGCAGCTCGAATTCCGTCTGGTCTACTCCGTCGGAGGTGATTCGCTCGAGCTCCTTCCACTCACCCGTCAGGGCGTAGTAGTCGACCACCAGCTCTTCGCCGGATTCCACTCCGTCGTGTTGGGTCCAGTATTGCAGCACGGGCTCGGTCGCTCCGCTCAGCAGGATCTTGTTCGTGCGAATGTCGTCGTCTTGATACTCGGACGATCCGTCGGCATCGAGGTTCAGCGAGTTCGGCGCACTCGGCTCATTGACCGCGTTGTCGTTTGAGGTCGGCCCGTTGACGTAGGTCCACTTGTCTGTGTCCAGGGTAGTGGACTCGAAGCTGTCGAAGAACGGCATGCTCAACGGATCGGGCACGTCGCTGAGGCACGTCCGGCTGTTCTTGAAACCCAGAAT
>JADFPW010000011.1 GCA_022562105.1 Planctomycetota bacterium | reverse complement strand
CGGGAAACAGATTGGGTAGCATGCCACGATCGACTGTGCCGGCCCAGGCGACCAGGATATCGCGGGCATCTTGCAGCCGACCTGTGGCCAGACAAAGGCCTCGCAGGGCAATAAACGTGTCCCGGCCCCAGTCGGTAAACCAGGGGTAGCCCGCCACGATACTCTTCCCCCCGGCCCGCCACACGATATACATCTCCGCGGCCCGCTCAAGCGGCGATCCCGCCTTTGCGCGCCGCTTTTTTTCTGCGGCAATCGCGCGCGCCGCATAAATCTTGGGCGTGCTCTTGCCCAATGTACAGCTATTCAACTCCGTGCCCGCACTCAATAATAATACCGCTTCGGTCCGATGAAGCTGCCATACGAACTCGCCGGGCGACGCCAAATCTTCGATATACTCATGGCCGCGCTCGCGCTCCTCGCGATAACAAAAGTTACGATACCATTGCGGATCATGCCTGTAGGCCCCGTCCGAAAAAGCCGAAACGACCGGGGTGGCCGCGTACGGACGCCAACTTACTCCATGCGTCTGATGGTGCGGCGTGAAATCGAAGACATCGTTTTCGCGGTGCAATGCGTGAATGTCCCGACCGGACAAGAACGGGCGTACCCTTAACACCGTCTGGGTATCGCGACTCGCTACCTTCCACCGAAGACAAAGCAACCGCCGCCGGCCTGAGCACAAGACGATCTCCTGGACCACTTCCGTGCCGTCACCTAAGCGATACACCCAACGCGGCCAGGGACAGGTGGGGCAGGAATTAGAGCAGACCCGCAAGGCGGTTCAATCCCTGGCGGGCGCGGTGCAGACGGCTTGGGGATCGATCGAGGGACTGAATGCCGACGCGGCGCTTGACGAGATCGTCGGTGTCCTGGACCGCGAATTGAAGGATGAGGACGGCTTTCTGCTCCGGCCGATGAACTGTCCGCACCACATTCACATTTACAAAGCCGTCCCGCGCAGCTACCGCGACCTGCCCGTTCGACTGGCGGAGTTCGGCACGGTCTACCGGTACGAGCAGAGCGGCGAGTTGGCTGGGTTGCTCCGGGTTCGCGGATTCACCCAGGACGACGCCCACATTTTCTGCACGCCCGAGCAACTGCCCCAGGAAATCGCCGGCACGGTTCAGTTGTCGCTGGAGATTCTCCAGGTGTTGCAGTTGTCCGATTGTCGAATCCGACTCGGACTGCGCGATCCCGATTCCGACAAATACAGCGGCGATCCGGAACTGTGGACCCTGGCTGAGCAGCAACTGCGCGACGTGGTGCGGGGGTTGGAACTCGATTGCTCCGAGGAGATCGGCGAGGCCGCCTTCTACGGCCCGAAGATCGACTTCATCGTCCGCGACTGCATCGGGCGCGAGTGGCAGTTGGGCACCGTGCAGGTGGACTACACCCTGCCGGAGCGGTTCGACCTGACCTACGTCGGGGCGGACAACAAGCCGCACCGGCCGATCATGATCCATCGGGCGCCGTTTGGATCGATCGAGCGGCTCATGGCCGTGCTGATCGAGCATTATGCGGGCGAGTTTCCGTTGTGGCTGGCCCCGGTGCAGGTGGGGTTGGTGACGGTCAGCGAAAAGAGCGCCGACTACGCCGGCCAGGTTCATGCTCGTCTGTTGGAAGCCGGTTTGCGGGCTGAGCTGGACCTCAGCAGCGAGAAGATCGGCCCGAAGAAACATCGCATGCGGGCTCGGAAGATCCCGTATATTCTTGTGGTCGGCGAGCAGGAGGCCGCCGACGGTTCTGTGAACGTGAATCCCCGCGACGGCCAGACGCCGGGTTCGGTTTCGTTGGATACCTTCGTCAGGGCGTGTCAGGATGAAATCGCCGCCAAGGCATCCAGCGAGCCCGGTAGAGGCTCGAGTCGATAATGGCCTCCACGACTCGACGCCTGTCGCCGTCAACATGAAAGGAAGGTGATGCCTTATCGCCAAGTCGCTTCGTTTTAATGACATGATCAGGATCTCGCCGGTCCGTCTGATCGACCAGGACAACGAGCAGCGCGGCGTCGTGCCCACGGCCGAAGCTATGCGCCTGGCCCGCGAGGTCGGCCAGGATCTGGTGGAGGTTTCCCCGACGGAGAAACCGCCCGTCTGCCGGATCATGGACTACGGCAAGTTCAAGTACGACCAGAAGAAGAAGCAGAAGCAGCGCACCGGCCACGCGGTGGTGCTCAAGGAAGTCCGGATGCGACCCAAAACCGATCCGCACGATCGGGAGATCAAGCTCAACCGAGCCCGACGCTTCCTGGACGGTGGGGCCAAAGTGCAATTCACCATGTTGTTCCGCGGCCGGGAACGATTCCACCGCGAGCGGGCCATGGCGATTTTCACCACCATCATCGAGGAGTTCGGTGATACCATCAAGGTGGAGCGCCCCGCCCACATCGAGGGTCGCCGAATGACCATGGTGGTGGCTCCGTCCGGCAAGAAATAGTTCGTCACCAGGCCTTTGGGAAGCGTCCGGACCTCGAAACGGCACGAGTTACCGGCCCTAGGGGACGGTGGGCGTGAGGGGTCCAGCACAGGCTGAGTATCCATCGTCCCTGCTGGACGCGGCGTCGATCCCCAACCATCCGTAGCTCGTCCGCGGATTGGTTGCAATTCACAGGCTGAACCACTATGGTGCGCGGCTCACTCCAATGGAAGTGGTCATGCGAGGCCCATAGGAGCGTCACCACGCAAAAGCAGCGTAGTTTGTGGGCGAGGTGTATCTGGAACCGTAGTAGAGAGGTGTCGAGAGTCCATGAGCAAGCGTAGCCTAGTGGCCCCACACGGCGGGGAGTTAGTCAATCGTTGTGTTTCCGCAGCAGCGGGCGGGCGTGACGGACTGGCTTGTACCATTCAACTGACCGAGCGTCAGCGGTGTGATCTGGAGATGATCGCCATAGGGGCCATGAGCCCGCTGACCGGATTCATGGGACAGGCAGACTACAACAGCGTGTGCGAGCGCATGCGCCTTGAAGACGGGACGGCCTGGCCGATCCCCATCACCTGCGCTGTTGATTCGGACACCGCGGGCAAGATCGAAGTCGGAGCCAAGGTGGGTCTCCACGATGATAAGGATCGTGTCCTCGGCGTGCTCACCGTCACCGAGAAGTACGCCCACGACAAGACCAAGCAAGCTGAGGCGGTGTTCAAGACCACCGAAGATGCCCACCCGGGCGTCAAGGTGCTCAAGTCGGAAGGCGATGTCTGCCTGGCAGGCCCGATCGACGTGACCACCGCGAACCATGAGAGCCAATTCCCCGAGTTCAATCTGTCCCCTGCAAAAATGCGTGCGGAGTTCACCAAGCGAGGATGGACCACTGTGGTCGGCTTCCAAACGCGGAACCCGATTCACCGAGCCCATGAGTATCTCACCAAGTGCGCCCAGGAGATCTGCGACGGACTGCTGATCCATCCGCTGGTCGGACAGACGCAACCCGGGGACATTCCCCCCGACGTTCGCATGGCTTGCTACATGACGATTATCGAGAAGTACTACCATCCCGATCACACCATGCTGGCGGTGCTGCCGGCGGCGATGCGTTACGCCGGCCCGCGAGAGGCTATCTTGCACGCCATTTTGCGACAGAACTACGGCTGCTCGCACTTCATCGTCGGTCGCGATCACGCGGGGGTGGGCAAATACTACGGCACCTACGACGCCCAGGAGATCTTCGAGGAGTTCGAGCCGGGCGATCTGGCCATTACGACGTTGAACTTCGAGCACGCCGCCTGGTCCAAGCAGGCCGGCGGCATGGTCAGTGGCAAGACGTTCCCCAAGATCGACGGCGACCAGATTTTCCTGTCGGGAACCAAGGTGCGTGAGATGTTGGGTCGTGGCGAGCGACCGCCGATCGAGTTCACCCGCCCGGAAGTGGCGGACATTCTGATAAACTCGATGAAGTCCTAGGCGAGCGATTCCATCCCGTTGCCCCAAGCGAGCCGCGGGCTTCGGCCCGCGCGGAGTTCCGTGTCCCGACTGGTTGAGTAGAACCGATGCCCGACGCGACGGACCAGGTTCAGAAGACACTGGAAGCGATCATCGACCGCCTGAATCGGTGGAAGCAGCCGGTGATTGTGGGCCACGTGGTGCCCGACGCCGACTGCCTGGGCAGCATGTTGGCCATCGCCAGGGCGTGGGCGGGCAATGGGGTCGTCCCGCGCGTCGCCCTGCCCGACGGCTGCGTCTCGCAGCGGCTGGGCTTCATGGTCGAGGCGGCTCAGATCCCGGTGGCGACTGCGGAGGATTTCGCCAACGCCGATGGTTTTGTCGCCGTCGATACCGCCAAGAAATCGCGCTGCAACGTCGGACCCCATACGCCCGAAAGCTGGGCCGACGGTCGCGAGTTGATCAACATCGATCACCACTCAACCAACACACGCTTCGGTGAGTTAAACTGGATCGTCGATACCGCCAGCAGCGCCGCCGAGATGGCCCATGGGCTCATCCGGCATTCGGGCCGAAATATCGACTCGACCGTCGCCATGCTGCTCTACTGCGGCATTCATGCGGACACCGGGGGTTTTAGCCTGCCCATGACCTCGCCCAACACCCTGGAGGCGGGGGCCCATCTGGTGAAGTGCGGGGCGAACGTTCCCCTGATCGGCGAGCAGCTCTGTCGCAGCCAGCGACTCAACGAGTTCAATTTGTTGCGAACCATCTACGCCAACACCCGACTCGTGGCCGATGGTCGCATCGCTTACAGTACAGCCAGCTACGACGAGATCACCGGGGCCGGATGTGCCGCGGCCGACATCGACGATCAGGTCGGCGTTCCGCGATCTCTGCAGGGTATCCGAATCGCGATGCTCTTTTCCGAGGGAAATCCCGGCAAGATCCGGATCAACTTCCGCGGCGAGGGCGGGCTCGATGTGCTATCGCTCGCTCAGCAGGTGGGCGGAGGCGGGCATCGCGAATCGGCCGGTGCCGTAGCCGAGGGCTCGCTCGAGGAGGTGGTCAAACGCGTGGTAGCTATGGCTACGGATTACATCGACAAGGAATGTTCCACGGTCTAGGAACTGAGCAACCATGAGCACCATCGAAAAAACCATCGTCATCGGATGGGACTGTGCAGAGCCCACTCTCATTTTCGATCAATGGCTCGACGACCTGCCCAACCTCAAATCGCTGGTCGAGGGCGGTCAGTACGGTACGTTGACCAGCTCCATTCCGCCGATCACCGTGCCGGCCTGGTCCTGCATGACGTCGAGCAAGGATCCGGGCAAGTTGGGTATCTACGGATTCCGCAATCGCTCCGACCACAGCTACGACAAGCTGGGCATCGCCACTTCCCTGGCGGTCAAGGAGAAACGCATCTGGGATCTGATGGGTGAGCATGGCAAGGACTCGACCGTGCTGGGCGTGCCGGGCACCTTTCCCATGACCCGCCCGATCCGCGGGCACATGGTCACTGGATTCCTGACTCCCGACATCAACGCCGACTACACCCGCCCGGTCACGCTCAAGAAGGAGATCGAGCTGCTGGTCGGCGAGTACCTGCTCGATGTCAAGGGATTCCGCACGGACAACAAGCAGTGGTTGCTCGATCAGATCTACGAGATGACCGACAAGCGCTTCAAGGTGGGCAAGTACCTGCTCAATCAGAAGCCCTGGGATCTGTTCTGGATGGTGGAAATGGGCACCGATCGCATCCATCACGGCTTCTGGTCGCAGATGGACCCCACCCACCATCGGCATGTGCCGGGCAACGAGTTCATCAACGCCATCCACGACTACTACGTGCATCTCGACGGGCTCATGGGCGACATGCTGGCCAAAGTGGATCGTGATAAGACCGTCATCTGGGTGGTCTCCGATCACGGGGCCAAGTGCATGGTCGGCGGATTCTGCTTCAACACCTGGCTGATGAACGAGGGCTACCTGCATCTCAAGGAACCGCCCACCCCCGGTCAGAAGTTCTCCACCAATCTGGTGGATTGGTCCAAAACCAAAGCCTGGGGCGAAGGCGGATACTACGGGCGGCTGTTCATGAACGTGCAGGGCCGTGAGCCGGAAGGCATCATTCCGCCCGATCAATACGACGCCGTTCGCGATGAAATCGTCGCCAAGCTCGAAGCCCATCCGGATCACGAGGGCAAGTTGATGGGTACGCGAGCCTATCGGCCGCAGGAGCTCTACAAGGAGATCAACCGCATCGCCCCGGACCTGCTGGTCATCTTCGGCGAACTGCGTTGGCGTAGCGTCGGCTCGTTGGGCAACGACGGCGTGTTCACCTTTTCCAACGACACCGGCCCGGACGACGCCAACCATGCTCAGGAGGGTCTCTACGTCATGACTCACCCGTCGTTGCCGACCGGCCGAGTGGACGGGCCCACGTTGTATGACGTGACCCCGACGATCCTGACCACGATGGGCCTGCCCGTGCCCGACGACATGCGCGGCAGGTCGTTGGTCTAGGCGATCCGGCGGTGTGCCACTGCTCTTGAGCAGTGCGTTGTGCAGTGCGGTGTGCTCGGGTGCCATGGGCCAACTTGTTGGCCCGTGTTTGCGGTAGGCGAGGAGTTTCGGATGGGCGTCTGATGGCTTGTGATCCATCCACATCCTTGGACCGCGTCATCGATGAATGGCTGGGCACGTCACTGGATTGCTCGTGCGGCCGACGACACGAGGTAACCACTCGAAGCGTCGTCCGTGATCGGCGAGGCGAAATTCTCGCGGCCGACTTGGCCGGCCGGGAGGCCGGACGACCGCGGTGGATTCTCGTATGCTGCGACGCGAACACCCAAACGGTCGCAGCTCAACTCGTCGCTGCCCTCGGTTGTCGGGGGTTCGATCCCAGTGTCGTTCCGCTTCCCGCGTCTCCCGACGAATTACCGGTGCCGGACGAAGCCACGCTTGACGCCCTTCACGAAGCGGGCGGTGCGTTCGGCTGCGACCTGCTCATCGGGGTCGGCTCCGGCACGGTCAACGATGTGTGCAAGGCAGCGGCGACCCGCTTGTCGATCGAGTACATCGCCTACGCCACCGCAGCCTCGATGAACGGCTACACCTCGACGGTGGCTGCCCTGAAGCGCGGCGGGCTGAAAGTCACCGACCCGGTAGAGGCTCCGACCGCTGTTTATTACGACCCGAACGTCATCGCCCATGCCCCGCAGGAATTGGCCGCCGCGGGTTTCGCTGACTTGCTGAGCAAATACGTCTGCCACGCCGATTGGCACTTGGCTCATGCGATCCTCGGCGAACACTACTGTCCGCGTCTCGGCGCGCTCTCCGCCCAGGCGGTCGATACGGCCGTAGCGGATACCTCGTCCGACGAGTACGTCAGCGGCACGACGCCGCCCAATCTGATGTCCGCTCTACTTTTGTCCGGAATGGTTATGGCCATGGCGGGCAGTTCGAGTCCCGCATCCGGCGGTGAGCATTTGATCTCACATTTCTGGGACATGACCCGACCGGGCAGCGGCGGTCGTCGATGGCACGGCTCGCAGGTGGGCATCGGCGTCCTGATCACCTCCGCCCTCTATGAGCGGTTGCGCCAAATGGACCGACCGAACCAGACCCCACGGCCTGGAGTACCAGACCATGCCACCGGTCATCCCACAGCGATAGTCGGTCGGTCAACCTTGACGTGGGACGAACTCCAAGCCGGTCTTCGCGCCTGTTTTGGTCACACGTCTGAGTCGGTCATCGACCAAGCTCGTCAGAAGTTCCTGTCGCCCGACCAACGTGTTGCACGCGTCGCCCGAATCGCCGACCGATGGGACACCATCTGGGAGGATCTGCGGCCGATGCTCAAGTCTACTGACGAGCTTCGTGCGCTGTTGCAGCGTGTCGGCGCTCCAGTCACCGTCGGGGAATTGGGACTCGATACCCGGGCCGCCATCGATGCGTTGGAGTGGGCCAGGCACCTGCGTGCTCGCTACACGGTTCTGGATTTCGCCGCCGACGTCGGAGCTTTCACACCCGAGGATCGAGAGGCCGTTCTCGAAGCGAGCGGCGTCTTGAGCTAGTGTAGTGCGTCATCGGAGTAGCGACCAACCGAGCCGCGACCGTGAGGGAGGGGGAGTGCGCGTGTCGGCTCAGTCTCAGAAAACCGCTCCCTCACGGTCGCGGCTCGGATAAGGCTTCATGGAAGTTTCGGTGTAGCGCTACACAAGGTCCGGCCAGTCACGGTTAGTCGGACGAGGATTTGTCGTCTGACTGACGCTCGTCTTGCTCGTCGGCTGGGGATGGGTCAGCTTCGGGCTCGGTGGTGTCATCCGCCCCCAGGTCAAGCCGTAGCTTCGAGAAGTAGAGCTTGACGGCGTCCTGGTAGTGACGCGGCACGCGATCGCGATTGATGGCTTCGGTGGCTTCGCGCTGGGCGGCGGAGAGGGCTTCACGAACCTGGGCGGTCGCCTGCCCCTTGACCTGTTCCCCATCGACCAGGAATTGGCCGATGATCCTGCCCTGGGTCGTCTTGACCTTGGTGCGTTCGATCTTGGATCGGGTCGCGGTTTTTTGCTCGCGGGCCAGGCCTCCCCGGCCGCGGCCCAGTTTGCCCTGTCCGCCCGGGCCCATGCCTGTCCCTTGACACTGGCTGCAACCCATGCCGTTGCAATTGCCGCACGAGCTGTCCAGATCGTTCTGCAACTGGTCCAGCTCGGCCAGCATGGAATCCATCTCGGCGAGCTGCTGCTCGAGCATCTCCGCCTCGCTGAGCATCTGCCCGGCCCCGTCCAGATCGCCGGCCGCCTCCCCCATGTTGCCGGAGGCGCAAGAGCCGGCACACTTCTTGAGCGAGTCGGCCATCTTCTTGGCCCATTCGGAAGAGGCCTTGCGCTTCTGGGCCTGCTTCATCAGATCGTCGATCTGCTTCTGGCTCAGGCCCTGTTTCTCGAGCGCCTTGCGCATGCGCTCGATGTCCTCCTTAGTCAGGTTCTTCAGCGCCTTCTCAATGGCCTCTTTGTCCAGGCCGGCCTGTTCGAGCTTCTGGACCAGTTGCTTGTTCTGGGCCAGTTCCTCGAGCTTCCTGGCCAGCTCCTCGAGCTGTTTCTGCATCTCCCGGGTGCGCTTCGGGCTGGCCCCGTCTTGTTGCAATTTGCGCAACTGCTGTTGCAGGTTGCGGAGCGATTGCTGGGCGGCCTTGAAGTCGTTGTCGGCCAGGGCCTTTCGCAGTTTCTGTACGTCGCTGCGGGGCTCTTTGGAGGTCTTGAGCCCGCGGAGCATCTTGCGCATTTCGTTCATCCGCTCCGTATACTCGGTCTCCCGTTTTTCGCGCAGGGAGTCCGACATTTTCTCGATCTTCTTGATGGCGGCATGGCGAATGTCGATCGGTTTTTCCAGCTTGCCGGGTAGCGGTTTATCCAGGGCGTTGAGATCCTTTTGCAAATCCTCGAGCGCCGAAGAATCCTGAGCGAGCTTCTTGAGGGTATCGAATCGCTTCCGGACGGCGACCTTGGTGCGTTCAACGCCCTGCCGTTCGTCCACGTCCTGCTTGGCCTGCGATTGGCCGAGCATTCCCTCCGGCAGCAGCAGCACGCCGGCGGCGAGAAGCCAGGCGACGGCCGTGTAGGCGGCGGCTTGCGGAGTCTGCAAACGAATGTGTTTGCGAGCCGTGACGCTACCGCTGATGCGCTCGGCGTCCTGCTGAACAGCCCGGGCAAAGGGGTCGTCCGACGTAGCGCAATAGAGTCCGCTGCTGATCCGCTCGCGCAGGCCGGCGGCCTCGTCCAGGGCCACCGCTGCGGAAGCGGCGTCCACGCGTCGGGCGGCGCTCCAGATCAGGGCGACGAGCAGGGCACCCACCTCGAGGCCCAGCGCTGTCCAGGCCAACGGCAGATCGGCCGAGGAGAGTCGCACGATCGCGGCGGTGATGGCAAATGCGGCGGCGGCGAAAATCGTCGTCAGGCACGCCAAGCGGAGCCAGTCGTTGAGCCAGAGTCGATTCTGGGTGGCTTGCACCTGCTTCTCGATTTGAGTCATGGCTGCACCCTCGCTGAGGACCACGTAGGACAGAGCGCTCCAACTATCGCCAGTCTATTATACCACTTATCGGCCTGGCGCCCACCATCGCCCAGCGTGGATACGGTTCCGCTGCCGCCTCGATCCGCACCAGCCCTTCTTGGGGCCATCTGAGAGGTGTTCCAAGGCGTATTATAGTGTAACTTGGAAGCTGACTTGAGTTCATGGAGCAGGATATGCACGACGTGAGTATGGAAATACCCCTGGCTAGGCCGGACATCACCGAGCGAGAGATCGAGGCCGTCGCCGCGGTTCTGCGCACGCCGAACCTGTCGCTGGGCCCCAAACTGGGTGAGTTCGAGCGGTTGATGGCGGACTATTGCGGGACCGCCCACGCGGTGGCGTGCAGCAGTGGGACGGCGGCCTTGCACATGCTCATCCGAGCGATGGGCATCGGTTCCGGGGATGAGGTCATCACCACGCCGTTCTCGTTCGTGGCGTCGGCCAACTGCGCCCTGTTCGAGGGAGCCCATCCGGTGTTTGTGGACATCGAGGCCGACACCTGGAACATAGATCCGGGCAGGATCGAAGCGGCAGTCACGCCGCGTACGAAAGCGCTGATCCCAGTAGACGTGTTCGGACAGATCGCCGACATGGATCCCATCCGAGCCGTTGCCCAACGCCACGACTTGCGGGTGATCGAAGACTCCTGCGAAGCTCTCGGTGGGCGGTACAAGGGACGCCGTGCCGGCTCGCTGGGAGATGCCGGTGTCTTCGGATTCTACCCCAACAAGCAGATGACCACCGGCGAGGGCGGCATGATCGTCACCGACGATGGCAACCTGGCGGATCAACTCCGCTCGATCCGCAATCAGGGGCGCGGGGCAGACGCCGGTTGGCTGAGTCATCAGCGTTTGGGCTACAACTTCCGGCTCAGCGACATCAACTGCGCACTGGGCATCGTTCAGTTGGAGCGTATCGATGCGATCTTGCAATCGCGGAAACGTGTGGCCCAGAGCTATCGTGGGCGACTGGTGGACGAGTCGCGGATCATCATGCAGCAGCTATCGCCCGAGGTGGAGATGAGCTGGTTCGTATTCGTCATTCGGCTGACGGATGACTACTCGCGTGAGGATCGTGATCGCATGCTGGAAGCGCTCCGGGCCCAGCATATCGCGTGCAGCGACTATTTCGCCCCCATTCACTTGCAGCCCTTCTACCGCGAGCAGTTCGGGTATGGTGAGGGCGCCTTCCCTGTGTGTGAAGCCCTGGCCTCTCGTACCATCGCCCTGCCGTTCTTCGGACAGATGACCGACGTACAGATCGACCGGGTATGCACGGCGTTGATCGATCTGCTGTAGCCGGCCGAGAGGGTCGATTGTCGATTTCCGATTGACGATTGATGGCTCCCGCCGCAGAATCGGAAATCGACGATCGAGAATTGGTTTCGGATACCCAGCAAGGGGAATCTCTTCATGATACCTCCGCAAGTACAAGTGAACGACCGTGTCGAAGTGACCCAGACCGTGGAACGGCGCGAGGGGAATTGGGAGACGACAGTCTGCGGCACAGTGGTCAAGCTCGAGGAGCAGCCGACGGGTGCGTGGTTTGCCCATGGAGTCGATGGCAAGCTGTGGCTGGGACGTCTTGAGTTGCGCAAGGAAGACGGCGAGCTGACCACCCTGATCCTCGACCGTGGAACCCGGATCAAGATTCTCTAAGCGATTTGGTGATCTCGTAATCTGGTGATTG
This sequence comes from Planctomycetota bacterium, assembly GCA_022562105.1. GTDB lineage: Bacteria > Planctomycetota > Phycisphaerae > UBA1845 > UBA1845 > JADFPW01. The sequence goes on along the minus strand of JADFPW010000011.1, from coordinate 12,773 downwards.
GGTGATTGACCCGACCGATCGATCGCCAAATCACCAAATCGCCAAATCACCAAATCGGAGGCTCCGATGCGCATGCGACGCGTCCTCAGTGTGGCCGCAACTCTGTTGGTGGGCTGGTGGTTGTTCGCCGACACGGTTCGTTACTACCGCGGCCGACCTGACGACGACGCGATTCGGTTCGCCCATTTCGGCACCTATCAGGACTATGCCACCTGGAAGCGCCTCATCGCCGCGTTCGAGCGTGGCCACCCCGGAATCCAGGTGACACAGGAGTACGTCGCCGGCTGGTACGGGCTGTATGACACCAAGATGAGGCAGCAAATCCTCGCCGGCACGCTGCCTGATGTATTGTTGGTGTCGCTGGGGAGCTTCGCCCAGGTGGCGGACGCCTTCGCCGATCTTTCGTTGACGGACGGTGAACCTCCGTCCGCGACTCGAACGCCGACGGGCGAATTCGACGCCGTCGCCCTGGATGCGTTTCTTCTCGACGGCGTTCAGCGAGCGTGGCCCGTCTCCGGGGGCAACCTGATGATCTACTGCAATACAGCGTGCTTCGACCGGGCGGCTGATTTTCGCGGTGAGCCGCTGCCATTGCCGAACGACGACTGGACGATGGCCGACTTCCGCCGAACCGCTCGGGCGCTGACCTGCGACTTCGACGGCGACGGCGAAACGGACCAATTCGGCTTCTGGCAACCTCGCTGGGTCTACTACCTTCCCTTTCTGTCGTCGTTCGGTGCCGAGGTGCTCGACGAAACCGAAACCGATTGGCGACTCACCGGACCGGCGGCCGAGGCTGCGTTCCAGTTCTATCAGGATCTGAAACTGCGCGACCGGTCCTGCCCCCGTCCGCAGGACATGGCCCAGATCGTTCAGGATGTCGGCTTCCTCACCGGCAAGGTGGGCATGTGTGTAAACGGCCCTTGGTTCATGCCCTTTCTTCGTGAGACCCAGCTTTGGGATCAGACCTACCTGGTCGCTCCGCCACGCGGGCCTGGCGGTCGGGCCACGCGAATTACCTGGGACGGCATCGCCGTGGCGGCATCGTCCGCCGGAGTCAGGGGCGATCATGCTCGTCAGTTCGTTCGCTTCGTCTGTTCTCAGACCGGCCAGGAGATGTTGGCGGAAACGCAACGGGCCCTGCCGGCTCGTCTTTCAGCGATCAGCGCTTTCCTTCGCGCCGACGGAGGCACGCGCAGCGCCAAGTTCGTCGAAGCGCTCTCCTATTCCCGCCTGCAACCTCAGACGCCCTATTTCCAGGAGATGGACTACGCCATCAATCGCCACCTGCGAGGCCTGCTCGACGAACAACATCCCATCACAGTGGACGAGTTCCTGGCCAATCTCTCCCAAGACGATGTCATCGTGCGGCGATTCAGTAGCCCGGTGGAGTCAACCCCGTGAAACAGCCGGCCGGAGCCATTCGCTGGCGAGGCCAAGGGTGGCGCTTTGCGGCTCCCTGGCTAGTCGGCGTGGTCGGGCTGACCGTGCTGCCGTTGGGCGCATCGTTGGTGCTGTCCGGTGTGCGCTGGGACGGGCTCGCCGATCTGGATGACATCGAATGGGTCGGCGGGCAGCATTACCTCCAGGCGATGGGCATGCGGGCGGATGCCACGCCGACGGCGAACGATCCATGGTATGTCCAGCGATGGGGATCAGTACCGCTCGATCGGCGGGTCTACCAATCACTCTACAACAGCCTGGTTTACAGCACGTTCGCCATTCCGCTGGGTCTGGGGGTTTCGCTCGCCTTGGCTCTGCTGCTCAATCTGAACGTGCGCGGCATCAGCATCTTTCGAACGCTGTACTACCTCCCGCACGTGCTCGGTGGGGTGGCCACCATCGTCATCTGGAGCTGGCTATTTAATCCGAAGTTCGGTCCGATCAACGGGGTCATTCGCAGTGTGTACTGCCTGCTCGATCCGCTCGTGCGTTTCCTGGGCGGCGACGGGACTGCGGAGTGGGCGACGCCGGGATGGCTCTATTCGCCGGCGTTCGCCAAACCGGCGGTCATCATCATGCAAGCGTGGACGGCCGGCGGCACCATGCTGATCTTCCTGGCTGCCCTGCGAAGCATCGACCACTCCATGTTGGAGGCGGCCCGTATCGACGGCGCCGGCCGACGGCGGCGCTTCCGTCACATCGTCCTGCCCCAAATCAGCCCAGCTATCCTGTTCAATCTGGTCCTCGGGTGGATCTACTCCATGCAGGCCTTCAGCCAATCCTACTTGCTCTACAACCGAGCCCAGGACGACGGACTGCTGTTCTACGTGCTCTACCTGTATCGGTGCGCATTCGAGTCGCCGTACCGTTTGGGTTATGCGTCGGCCTTGGCGTGGATTCTGGTGGCTGTGTTGGCGGTTCCAACGGCGGTGATCTATCTCACGCGCCGACGGTGGGTGCATTACGAAGCGGAGGTGACCTGATGTTTTCGCCCGCGCGGATGCCCTCTGTCGGTACGCGCAACCGAACCGCTGCCTACGCCGCCCTGATCGCCGTTGGGCTGGTCATGATGACGCCGTTGCTGTGGGCGCTGTCGGCGTCATTGCAATCGTTGGAGGAGGTCTATGCGTTTCCCCGTCGGTCGTGGTCAGCCGATCCGCAATGGTCCAACTTCTCTGCGGCCGTCTCGAAGCTGCCGTTCGGTCGGTTCATGCTCAACTCGATGTGCATCTCGACGGTGTCGGCCTGCGGGGCGTTGTTGACCTCGGCCATGGCGGGTTACGCATTCGCCCGGCTGTCATGGCGGGGGCGGAGCTTCTGGTTCGTGGTCTTGCTCTTGTCGTTGCTGATTCCGTCACAGGTGCTGCTGATTCCGCGATTCCTGATCTTCAAATCGCTGGGCTGGGTGGGCACCTACAAACCGCTGATCGTCCCCGCCTGGCTGGGAGGCGGTGCGTTCAACGTGCTGCTGTTCACCGAGTTCTTCCGCCGCCTCGGGACGGCGGCCGAGGACGCCGCCCTGATCGACGGGGCCACGCCCTGGCAGATTTTCTGGCGTATTCACCTTCCCGCAGCCCGGCCGGTGGTGGTTGTCGTGGTGATGATGAGCTTCGTGCTCCATTGGCAGGAGTTCCTCGACCCGCTGATCTACCTCTCGGATTTCGAGACCTACCCGGTGTCGCTCGGGCTGCGGATGTACCAATCGCTAGCCGGCACGTGGTTGAATCTGTTGATGGCCGCCAGTCTCATCGCCCTGGTTCCGGTCGCCCTGGTCGTGCTCCTGTGTCTTCGCCTGGCGGAATGGCGCGTCGACGGCGTATCATCTGCTCCACGAGTTTAGGTAGGCCGACACCTAACCGCCTGTCACTAAAGGACTTACGACTCCGCACGCCAAGACCCGACCCCTACCCGGCGCCTCGCCGTATCTGGTGGGCGCTTTGACGCCCTTTCGCCGCCTGCCCGACCTCCCACTTTGCCATCGGGCCTTGGTACAATGGCCGGAGCGCCGGGTGAGGGCCGGTCGGCGTTATATCCGGGATGGAACAAGGCGACCCGTCGTAGGCGGGCCAAAGGAGGTTACGTCATGTCAGTTTCCAAGAGTTTCGCACGTTTGGTTCTTGGAGTCGCTACGATCGTTGGGGTCAATAGCGCCTTTCTCCCCGAACTAAACGCTGATTGCCCGATCTTGTTCGGCGACGATGTACTCTACGACGCGGGGAGTGGTCCCTGGTCGGCGGCCATCGGCGATCTGGACGGGGATGGAGACCTCGACCTGGCCGTAGTGAACTTTGGCGACGACAACGTCTCCATACTGCTGAACAATGGCGACGGCACCTTTGCCGCGGATGTGCTCTACGGCGCGGGGGATGGTCCTGTTTCCGTGGCCATCGGCGATCTGGATGGGGATGGGGACGCCGATCTGGCCGTAGCAAACCTCGACGGCGACGACGTGTCCGTCCTGATGAATGATGGGAATGGGATCTTCGCCGCCGATGTGCCCTACGGTGTGGGGGTTCTTCCCTTCTCCGTGGCCATCGGCGATCTGGACGGGGATGGGGCCGCCGACCTGGTTGTGGCGAACGTTAACAGCGGCAACGTCTCTGTACTCCTGAATCAATGTCGCGGCGCCTGTGAAGGCGATGCCAACGGGGACGGGTTGGTCGACCCGCTCGATTCCGGCTTTGTCCTGGCCCGCTTCGGCTGCGACGTCGGCGCCGGCGATCCCGACTGCGACACCGCCGACATGAACGGCGACGGCCTCGTCGATCCGCTGGATGTCGGCTACATCCTGGCCCGCTTCGGGGAATGCTCGTAGACAAGGCACAGGAGCGGAGGAATAGCGATGACTGACCTTACGTTGAGCTAGAACAGTGGGACCACCCAGCAGGCGAGCCAATACCTAACCGCCTGCCCCTAAAGGACTTACGATTCCCCACGCCAAGCCCCAACCCGTCCTTCTCTCCCCCATCGCCGACCGCACTGGTGGACAAGCCACCAGTGGCACCCGTGGCTGCGGAAGCGGTGTATCATCTCCTCCACGCGGAGATCTGGTGATCTTGTGATTTGGTGATCGGGCCTCCCATCGATCGCCAAATCACCAAATCGCCAAATCACCAAATCGGAAGCTTCAGGCGCGGGCAAGCATGAGCACGAGCGATCGAACATCTTCGTCAGCAGAACCCCAGGTCCGAACGATAGTCGGCCTGGAGATTCACGTTCAGTTGGCCACCAAGACCAAGCTGTTCTGTGGCTGCGCGGCTGAGTTCGGGGCGGCGCCCAACAGTCGATTGTGTCCGGTCTGCCTAGGCCTACCCGGTGCCCTGCCGGTGATGAACCGTCAGGCGTTCGAGTATGCGGTCATCGCGGGGCTGGCGTTGAATTGCACCATCGCCGAACGCACCAAGTGGGATCGCAAGAGCTACTACTATCCGGACATGCCCAAGAACTACCAGATCAGCCAGTACGATCAGCCGCTGGCCTACGAGGGATGGTTCGAGGTTCCTATCGACGGCGAGATCAAACGCGTCCGCATCCGGCGTGCCCACTTGGAGGAGGATGCCGGCAAGAGCATCCACGATGAAGGACACCGGTTGCAAACCGGTGCCACACCCGGTTGCACGCTGATCGATCTGAACCGGGCGGGCACTCCGCTACTCGAGATCGTCACCGAACCCGACCTGGAGAGCGCTGAGCAGGCCTACGTTTTCTGCACCGAGCTGCAACGACTGGTGACCTATCTCGGCGTCAGCGAAGGGGTCATGCAGAAGGGTCAGATGCGCTTCGAGCCCAACGTGAACGTGGCCATCGTCAAAGATGGCGTCGAGTACCGAACGCCCATCGCGGAGATCAAGAATCTAAACAGTTTCCGAGCCGTCCGGGCAGCCATCGACTACGAGACGAAACGACAATACGAGCAATGGCGGTCGGATCCCGGCTACCTACTGAATGAGCGACCCAACGAAAACCGAGGTTGGGATGACAACCGCCAGGCGACCGTCTTCCAACGAGGCAAGGAGGCGGCCCACGACTACCGCTATTTCCCCGAGCCGGACCTGGCCCCGGTCGAGGTCGATCGACAGTGGCTTGACGGCTTGCGCGAGGCGATGCCGGAGCTGCCGTTGGCCCGGCGAGCGCGCCTGGTGGAGCAGCTCGCCTTGTCGGAGCGAGACGTGGACGTGATCGTCACCGACCGGGCGACGGCCGATCTGTTCGAGGCGGTAGTGTGGCACCGGTTTGCAACCGGTGAAGGAACGCCGGTTTCACCAGCACACCGGTTGGAAACCGGTGCTACACTCGCCGTTAAACAGTTCATCAACCTCTGGTGCAAGTTGGCCAATGACCGCGGTGTTACTCCCGCAGAGCTGGACATCGGCGCGGACCGGATCGCCGGTCTGGTTCGTCTGGTGGACGAGGGCACGGTCAGCGCGACGGCCGCCAACCGGATCGCTGAAGCCATGCTCGATTCAAGCGATGGCCCCGCGGAGTTGGCCGATTCGATGGGGTTGGTCCAGGTGCAAGACCAGGCCCAAATGGCGGCGTGGGTGAATCAAGCGATCGAGGACAACCCCCGGGCCATCGAGACCATCCGAACCAATCCCAAGAAAGCCAAGGCGACCGAGGGGTTCCTCAGTGGGCAGGTCATGAAGCTATCCAAAGGCCAAGCCGACCCCAAGCTCGCCGGTGAGCTGATCCGCGAGCGGTTGCGCGATTTGCTGAGTTAACGTCGCCGGACAATCCCGCCAAGAGAACAGCCTGGGTGGCACGGTCTGGTATTCCAGGCCGTGGGAGCGACGGCGCCGTCCACGGCAACCACCACGGCCTGGAATACCAGACCGTGCCACCCGGCGTCTCAGGAGGCGGGCCGCCAGTCCGGGAGTGTGTCACAAGAGGGGCGCTGGTGCGGCAATAATCCCGGGCGGGGTCCGAATCCACCTATGAGAAGGCCGCGGAGCACGGCCGAAGGCTGCCGAGGCCGACGGCTGCAAATGGACGAGGAGTAACGACCATGAATCAGACTGGACCTGTCTATGTAAAACGCAGTGGATTCCTGACCGCCCTGGTTTATGGCGTGTTCGGGTTATTGACGACGGTGGTGCTTTGCGCGTCCGGCGTGGGCGTGTACGCCCTGCATATCGCCGACGGACGGGCGGGTGATCTGCTCAATTTCGGAGAGAGCTTCCTGGCCGGTTGGCCGGAGTTTCAGGCGGCGCTGCCACCTGCCCTAACCGATGCCATCCAGGATCGACGGGCGCCGGACTATCTTTCACAGATGGACGTCTCCGTTCGCATTGAGTCGCGCGACGACGACCGCTACGCGCGGGCTGTCGTGGAGGTGACCAACAACGGCCCGGAGACGGTGACCTTGATGGCGTTGAACGTGAGCATCGAGGATGATCACCACACGCCGCTGTCCGACTTTGTCACCTACGCAGTCACACCGCTTGCGATCGACGACGGTGACTGGCGAGGCCCCTTGTTGCCGGGCAATACACGCCGCTACGGCCGGACGATCCGACACTCGAACGCCGACAAACTGACGGCGGTGGTCGAAGTTAGCGAGTTGCGCGTGTGGCAGGAAACGGCGGGTCGTGCTCCGGCGATCATGGACCCCTCGTAGCCGTTGCACACGTGCCACCTACATCAAAGCCACCTCGTGCAGGTAGGCGACGTATCCAGCCTCGAACGCCGACACATCGTCGCCGAAGTAAAATCGAAACAGCGATTCGCCGGTCGTAGCGGTGGCTGGAGAGTCGGCGGTCAATCGGGCCGCCTGGGCGTTTATCTGAAAGGAACCGTCGAGCAGGTCGGCCAATAGATTATCGAATCGTCCGGCGTACGATCGGTCGGCCCCATGTCGCAGGTAGGCGATCAGGGCCCAACTTTGGGCGTAGTAGGTCCGTGTGCGTTGCGATTCGCCTTGCGTCAGAATGGTTCCAGCATCGGTATTGAGCAGTTCGCCCAGTGGAATCAGGCGGCCCTCGGCCAGCGCTTCGCGGAGCGAGTTCATCCGAAACAGATTGTGCTGTGGCGTAAATCGCGGCGTATTGCCCGCCAGATCGACCGCTTCACAATAGGTGGCCAATCCTTCATTCAGCCACGCCGGTAGCGGGGCCGAGATGTGGCGCGAAAGATACTGGTGCATCCCTTCGTGAGCGATGACCCCCAGCGTCTGGCCACGATCTCTCAAGGCGTAACACACACAGACATCCCCAGCGGTATAGCCTCCGGACCGAATGCGGCGATACACCGCTTGACGCTGGGGAAATCGCGTCCGCGTAAACTGTTCCCATTCGTGCCGGCTTTGGAATAGGAATACGTCGAGTCGGCTGGTTGATTCCGCTTCGGGGACGCGGACCAGAGACGCATACTGGGCGTGGCAGGCCTCGATGAACGCGGGCAGGGCCGATCGAAGCTCGTCGTCACGCAGGGTAGTGCGAATGTCGAAATGGTCGGTGATCAGGCGGACGCCCGCCGCCCCGCGGTAGCTCCAATCTTCTTCGGTGACCCGAACGCACGTTGGGGTGTCGGACAACTTGCACGCCGAGGTTAAGAAACACATCGCGCCTGCGACGAGTAGCGCGGCTGCGGATCGCACGTGGATCGTGGAAGACGACCACGGGCGGCCAGCGCTCCCGCTGTGGTCACGACGTGTCGAACTTCTGATCATCGTCTGTCTGCCGTAGTGATTCATGCTCAGGGCACCTTATCCGAGCCGCGACCGTGAGGGAATGCGGACGCTGGGTGGAACGGTCTGGCACTCCAGGGCGTGGAGGTCGCGGACCATTATCTTCAGTCCCCCACGGCCTGGAGTACCAGCCCGTGCCACCCGACGCTGCAATATCAACATGTTTGTACCCCCAGCCAGCCGGTTCGGGTAGCTCAAACGATGCCACTCGGCCAGGCGCGCCTGATCCTCCTCGCCTAGCGAATGACGGTTCCCTGGTGATTCAAGGCGGCATCGATGGGTCGGTCGCCGCGGGCGTCGGCGAAGATGACCTCGCCCACGCCCCCGTCCAACGCTTCGACGGCCCCCATGACCTTCTTGCGCATGCGCCCCTTGGCAAAATGCTCGAACTCCTCGATCCTATCGCGCTCAATCAGCGGGATCAGCGTCGTCTCGTCGTCCTTGTCCTCCAACAAGCCGGGCACGTTGGACAGGATGATCAGTCGTTCTGCGCCCATCGCAGCCGCGATCTTGGCCGCCGCCCGGTCGCCGTCCACGTTGATGGGCTCGAACTCCTCGCTCAGCGCCGGTGGACAGATCAGCGGCAGGAAACCTGCTTGCAGCAATGTGCGCAGCAGCTTGGTGTTGACCGATTCGATCCGGCCGGAGTAATCATCGCGGATGAGTTTCTTCTTGCCGTCCTCGATGATGCGGATCGCCTTCTTGCGTCGGCCGAACAACAGTCGCCCGTCCACGCCGGAGAGCCCCACGGCGTTGAGACCGATGCCCTGGGCCAACGCGGTCAACGTCTTGTTGACCTTGCCGCAATAGACCATCAGGAACGCTTCCATCGTGGCGGGGTCGGTGAAACGACTTTCGTATCCCGAGACGGAAGTCATCATGCGCTGCGGGAGATTCAGTCGCTCGGTGAGCACGCTCATCTCGTGGTTGGCCCCGTGAACCACCACCGCCTGCTGACCTGCGTCGATCAGGGCATGCAGATTCTCGAAGATGCCGACGTAGTTGATGCCCTGCCCGCCGCCGATCTTGATTACCATCATGTCAGCACCTGGATGCTATCGTTCTCGATGGGACGCCAATCCTCGGTTGCACCAAACGGCTGGGAACATATGACGAAACCGCCGACCATCGACCTGCGATGCATGGTGAAGTAGTCGGGATCGTCATTGAACAGCGAACTGATGCAAACCGAGTGCCGGTCGGCGATCACAATGTTCATGGCCCGAATGAACTCGGTGCGCTTGCGGATGATCTCGGTGGCTCGTTTCACGGCTGCCGCCAGATCCCCCCGGTTGAAACGCTTGATGAAGTTGAATATCTTCTCCGCCCCGATGCGACCTTCTTGCCGAATCCGCACGCCGCGCAACTCTCCGTTGAAGGCGAACGCATACCGATCGTCACAGAAGGGCATGTTATTCTCCACCGCAATGCCCTCGTTGCGAAAAGCGCTGCGCGCATGGGCGATCAGCAGTCGCGTCTCGCCGAACCGATCCAAATCGTCCTCCCAGATCGGTTTGATGTTGGTATGCACCACCCATTGGTTTCGGTCGTCCAATACCGCACAACCCCAGCCATGTCCCTGGTATTCCTTGCTGTGTCGGGCCACTTCAACCAGGCCGCGCAGGTGGGGTGCGACGGCGAACGGGGTCTGTGCTTTGGCGGCCAGCAATCTACACATGTTATGGATGCAGCCCGCAGAAATCGAGGCCGGCGGTCTCCTCGAACCCGTGCATGATGTTGAGGGCCTGAACCGCCTGACCGGCCGCCCCCTTCATCAGGTTGTCCAATGCGCTGATCACCACCAACCGACGCGAGTGCGGATCCCTGACGAAGCCAATGTCGCAGTAGTTGGTGCCGGCGAGCAGCTTGGGTTCGGGCAATCGGTACAGACCTTCCCGTTCCTTGACGATGCGAATGAAAGGCTCAGCCCCGTAGGCTTCTCGATAGACCTTCCAAACATCCTTCTCGTCGAGGTCGTCTTTGAGGAACACGTGACAGGTAGCCAGTACGCCGCGAACCATCTCGATCGCGGTGGCGGAGAAGTGAATCCCGAGCGGTTCACCCGCCCCCAGTTCCTGCACGATCTCAGCCGTATGACGATGGGCGACCGGTTTGAATGAACGAACGCACCCGGATCGCTCCGGATGATGCGACGCCTCGCCGGCTGCATTTCCTCCCTCGCTGGAGCCCACTTTCACCTCCACGACGGTATGATCGCGCTGCACCAACCCGGCTCGAAACAGTGGTGAAAGGGCGAGGATGACCGCGGTCGCGTTGCAACCCGCCGACGAGACGCAGCGGGCGTCGCGCATCGAATCACGATGCAGCTCGGGGATGCCGTACACGAACTCAGCCAACAGGTCGGGCCTCTTGTGCGGTTGGGCGTACCACTGCTGGTAGTCCTCGATTCGCCGGAGTCGAAAATCCCCGCTCAGGTCGATGATACGCGGGGCGTTCTCCAGGAACTTGTCGATCCGTCCCATGGCCTGCCCGTGAGGCAAACATAGGAGCAGTAGATCGCACGGCTCGACTTGATCCAGGCGACAGAAGGTCAGCTCGGTGACGCCGCGCAGGTTGGGATGCACGCGGGTCACCCGCTTGTCGGCAAACCGCTGCGAGCTGACCTGCTGCACCGTCACGTGGGGATGAAACAGCAGCAGACGCAGGGCTTCGCCGCCGGCGTAACCCGATCCGCCGAGAATGGAGACGGCGAGCTTATCCACTGTCACCCTCCCGAGCGACGCGGAGGACGTGGTCGACGATCCTCCCCGGAATGTCCACGCCGGTAACGCCAATGCTATTGCGAAACTCCATGGTGTAGTTGACCTCATTGACCAGCAGTCCGTCGTCGGTCTCGAACAGATCCAGGGCGACCACCCCGCCGCCGACTGCTTTCGCACCGCGCAGCGATAGTTCGCGCAGCTCATCGGTGATCGGACAGTTGCTGGTCTTGGCCCCGCGGGCGGTGTTGGTGATCCAGTGGTCGCTGCTGCGGTAGATGGCGGCCACACACTCGTCGCCGATGATGAAACTGCGAATGTCGCGTCCCTTCTTCTCGATGTACTGCTGGATGTAAAAGATCGAGTGGTGGTAACTGCCCAAGATTGTCTTGTGCTCCAGAATCGTCTCGGCGGCATCACGATCGTTCACCTTGGAGAGCAGACGCCCCCATGAACCGACGGCCGGTTTGAGAACAGCGGGATAACCCAGTTCGTCGAGTGCTTGCAATGCGGACTTCTCGGTGAAGGCGACGCGAACCTCCGGCTGAGGCACACTATGGCGCAGCAGCGCCGCGGAGGTTTGCAGTTTGTCGCCGCAGATAGTCGCCACCTGGGCGCTGTTGACGCAAGGCACGCCGGCGGTGTCGTAGAGGATCAGCGCATGAAGCGCCCGGGAGTGGTTGAGGCAACGTTCGAGGATGACGTCCATCTCGAAGCGGTCGCGCCCCAGGCGAAACACCAACTCGCGAGCGTCGATCATCTCCACCTCGACGCCCGGGCGCTCCTTGAGAACGGCCAGGAGCATCTTTTCTTCCGGGCGAATGATCGAATGGAGGAATCCAACCTTGGTCATGGGTGTTCCTAGCGGAGCTACTCGCCCCAGTCCTCTTGTTCGGTCGGGGCTTCCGCCAGTTCAATCGGGTCGGTGGAGGTGACCTCCAGTTCCGAGCCGCAATCCGGACACTCGACCAACTCGCCCTTCATGGTGGATTCATCGAGGGTGACGTCGGCCCCGCAGATGACGCATTCCGGCATTTTCTTGGTCTCCCGCTCGTCTGAGCCATTCATTCGGGCGGAAGCCGACCCGCTTCCGTCCGCTGTGGCGGGAGTATAAGGGCCGGGGACCGGGTCGTTCAATGGAATGGTGCAGAGAAAAAGGCCGTCGACAGCGGATGCCACCCACCCAATAAACAGGCAGAGAGCATGATCGCCCGGAGAGGAGAACTCCGCAGCGCTGCTCTCTGCGTCTACGCGTGGGCTGGCCTGTTTGCAACATCCCGCCGCCCGACGGGCATCCCATCCAATCGGTCGCCGTTTGTCGAACTGCCGGCTCCGAGACAGCCCATGCGTAGCACACTTCCCCTTCTCCTGAAGGCGGAGAGTTCCATACGCCTCGGATTCGCAGTCCTGGCCCGAGCACGGCTGCGGACCGTCTATCTCATCGACGCAGCCACCCCAATTGCATCAGCACCTTGGAGCGCGTATCTGTCTATTGGACCCAGGGGGTCGGCAACGCCGCTTGCTCGCCCGACACAGGAGGAAGACACGTGACATGGGAACTCAGACTCGCCGGGGTTGTTCTCGCTGCCAGCGCATCCTTGACGTCGGCCCAGCCGATCGCCGAACCGCCCGATACGATCTACACCCACGCCAACATGCATACCCTCGATCCGCATCGCCCCAGGGCCGAAGCGATGGCCGTCCGACAGGGGATCATCGTGGCCGTGGGTAGCAATGAGGAAATTGCCCGATTGCGTGGAGCGGATACCAAGGTGATCTCACTGCACGGCCGCACGGTCCTACACGGGCTGATCGATGCCCACGGCCACATGGCGGGCTTGGGCCGTTACGGGCTCGGTCTGCTCGATCTCAGCCTGGCCACCAACTTTGATCAGCTCGTACAAGCGGTGGCCGACAAGGTGGTC
>JADFPW010000294.1 GCA_022562105.1 Planctomycetota bacterium | reverse complement strand
GGAGCCGGACGGCCGAACACGCTTCGAGGTCGATGTCTCGGGAATGGCTCAGGGTACGCACGACATCTCGATCGCCGGCGTGGTGGTCGGGCAGATCGTGGTCAACTCCCAGGGCCAAGGCTCGATCGACTGGGATACCAATGACGGCACGCTGCCGCCGGGCTTTCCGGAAGTCTGTCTCGACGATGGTGTCGATGTCGGCGGACAGGTGTCCGGAACGCTGGTGATGGACTGCTCATAACGCCATCGGGCCGGCGGTCGAATCGAACCGGCTAGCTGATGATGCAAACGTCCTCCAGTCCCCTCCGAGCGGCCTATCGTCCGACCGCGATAGGCCGCTCCTTCAGGGGGACCAGCCCGCGAACCGGGCACGGCCGGAAGCGGACCCGGCTGATATGACGCACGAGCGTCGGGCCGGGACGGCGGTCGAATCGACAAACGAGATTGGACCGGGCATGCAATGCCAATCGGGCCGACGACTCTCGCGGCCCCTGAGAAGGAGAAACGAGCGATGAAAACCTCGAGCCGAAAGGGCATGAGTCTGAGCGTCTTTTTTCCCTGCTACAACGAAGAAGAGAACGTGGAACGAACCACCCTGTCGGCGATTCGCGCCTGCGAGCGACTGGTGGACGACTACGAGATCATCATCGTCAACGACGGCAGCAAGGACCGCACCGGGGCGATCGCCGATCGTCTGGCCGCCGAGCACATCCATGTCCGAGCGGTTCACAACGACCCCAACCTGGGGTACGGCGGCGCTCTGCAACGGGGCTTCCGCGAGGCGACCAAGGAGTGGGTCTTCTACACCGACAGCGACGGTCAGTTTGACTTCGAGGAGCTCGAGAACCTGCTACCCGCCCTGGAGCAGTTCGACATCGTCAGCGCCTACCGCCTGGATCGGCGGGATCCCCTGATCCGCAAGTTCAATGCTTTTTGCTGGGGGACGTTGGTCAATCTGGCCTTCGGGATGAAGATTCGCGACGTGGACTGCGCCTTCAAGGTCTTTCCGCGGGCCCTCTTCGACGAGATCGAGATGTGCTCCATGGGGGCCTTGATCGACACGGAGATTCTGGCCAAAGCAACCTACCTGGGCTATCGTATCGGGCAGCTCGGAGTGCATCACTATCCTCGGACCGCCGGTGAGCAGACCGGGGCGAACCTGAAGGTGATCCTCCGAGCGTTCAAGGAGTTGTTTCAGCTCCGTCGGCGTATACGCCACGGTGGGGCGGCCGCGTGTCGCCGCCCCGACGCACCAGTCAAGAGCGTCGCCGTTTGCCCAGTTCCGGTCGCCCGATAGCAGAGGGAGGGGCAGCGTTTCGGGCGCGTCGCGGGCTGGACGGCCACAGGTTGGGCGGTCGAGGGTTGGGTGGTCAAGCGTTGGGTGGCCCATGGCTTTAGCCGTGGGGGACGCGAATTTCCAAACCGAATTCGAGTCCCCCACCTCTGAAGAGGTGGGCCACCCACCACGTAGCAACCCGCGAATTCAGAATTGAGGGTACACGAGCTTCCGACCAGCTCGACCCGGCCCGAAACGTAATGTCCCAATCTTCCGCGCACGAACAACCCTTCCTGGATGCCGCCACCTCGAGCGGTCCGTCGCTCAGTCACGCTGACCCCGGTTCATGGTGGAACGCATGGCGACTGGTGGAATGCATCGCCGTCTTCGCCGTCGGGGCGGCGATCATGAGTTTCATCTACACCGACCCGCCGGGCACTCCGCCCCGTGAAATAGGTCTTCCGGGCAACGACTCGTACTACCACATCAAGATGGCCTCCATGATCCCCGAGGTCGGGCTTGTCGATCAGTTCCCCTGGCTGCAATTCTGCTACTTCACCAACGAGGGACAGAACTTCGTCAGCCACCACTACGGCTTCCACCTGCTGCTGCTCCCGTTCATCCAGGCATCGGAGTGGTGGGGCGACGGCGATCCGCTGGCTGCGGGACGGTGGGCGATCGCCACCTTCTTCGGCCTGTCGCTCATGCTGTTCCATCTGCTATTCATGGGCGAACGGATGCGCTGGCGGTGGCTCTGGCTGGTGCTCTTCCTGCTGATGCCGTCGCAGTTCTTCGGACGACACGCTTTTGTGCGAGCGATCAGTCCATCGCTGTGCTTCATGCTGCTGATACTGTTTCTGATGTTCCAGCGACGCTATCTGCTGACCGGGGTAGCCATCGCACTCTACAACCATCTGTATCTCGGGGCGGTGATGTTCTCGCCGGTCCTGGTCGGATGTTACGTGCTGGCCATCCTGCTCGGGCCTCGCGGTTCACGACGCTTCCCCACCAGCCTGATCCTCTATTCCGTAACCGGCTGGCTGACCGGCGTGCTCACCCATCCCTATCTAAGCGGGATGATGGAGTTCCTGCGCTTGCAGGTCTTGGGCTCGGGACTGAGTCCGGACATCCCCGTGGGGCGGGAATGGAGTCCCTACAACGACCTGTGGTGGTTCGCACGAATGGCTGGGCCTGTGATGATCATCTGGGCGACGGCGCTTTGCCTTCGCGTGCGCATGGGACCGCGATTCAACGCCAAGGAACTGACCCTGCTATTCCTGAACTTCGGCTTCCTGGTGCTGACCATGAAGGCCAAACGGTTCATCGAATACTGGCCGGCGTTTTGCCTGCTCAGCGCCGCCTACATGTCGGCTCCGTTGGTTAATCGACTGGCGTCGTGGTTCGATTCTCCGCAAGACGACGGCTCCGGATCATCCGCACAATGGTGGAAGGCCGGACTCATTTTGGTAGCCGCCGAGGTAGCGGTCGCAGCCGCTTGCCTCATTCCTGGCAGGGCCGGTACGTTCATCGACGGATTCGTGGTGGAATGGCAACTGTGGGCGGTGATCGCCGCGGGGTATCTGTTGGTTCCGGTGGCCGCCATCTGGTCGCGACACAGCTCCGAAGATGATCCGCCCGCTCGGTGGATCGGGGTAATGGTGATTCCAATCTGCGTGGCCATCCTGTTCGGCGTAGTAGCGGCCGTGTTCCGATTCGGAGTCGGCCTACCTGACGAAGCCTCCCCTCAATTCTCGTTCGGATGGCTCGGTGGCGGATTGGTGGGTCTGATGGTGCTCGGCGTAGCGTTCCATGCACATCGGGTGGCACGGTCTGGTACTCCAGGCCGTGGCAGTTGGAGCGCCCGCATCTGTTTCCGCAGGACATGCGTCACCCTGGTGGCTGGAATCGGAATCGTTTCAGCCGCCGTAGCCCTGGGCGCAATGCCCCTGGCTGCTCGACAACGCGACGTCAACAGCAAGTACGATCTCCCCGCCGTGCGGGCAGCCATGGATTACCTGAAAGCGAACTCGCAACCCGGCGACGTGGTCTTCACCGACGACTGGGACATCTTCCCCGTGTTCTTCTACCACAACTCGCACAACTACTACATCGTCGGCCTGGACCCGAAGTTCACCCAGGAACGCCGGCCCGAGCTATGGGAACGCTACGTCAAGATTTCTCGCGGCCAGCTCCCCAGCAGCGTCGAAGTCAAGCTGACCAACGACGAAGGTAAGCAGACTCGCAAGCGGATCCGCGTGGAACTGGAGGACATCCGCGAGCACTTCGGGGCGCGATTCGTGGTCACCGATCGCGACCACAAGTCCCTGGCCCGAAAGCTGGCCAACGCCGACGACTTCGCCGAGCTGATCTATCCCGCCGCGACCTACAAGGTCTGCCACAACGATCCCTATCTCATCTTCCGCATTCTCGAGCCGAACGAGCGCATGGCGAAGAAGGCGACCCTCGATGACCGGGACGACAACGTGGTCTACCTCAGTTCGCTGGATCCGGAGTCCGTCCAGCAGGGATGGGGCGAATTGATGCTCGACCGGACGGTCGAGGGCGGACCCATCCGCATCGGGAGTTCCATCTATCAGCGAGGCCTGGGGACGCATACTCCGCTGACACTCGAATACGCCATCCCCGAGGGTTACGACGCATTCGAAGCCTACGTGGGGATCGATTACGATGCCGACGGAAACGGAAGCGCCATCATCTCCGTGGATCTGGACGGCCGCGAAGTCTTCAAGAGCGCTATCATCACCGGGATCTCCGACGCCCTGGTGCTGCAGATTCCGCTCGACGGCGCCAAACGCCTGACCCTGCGAGCGGACCCCACCGGCGACGGCGACAAGTACGATCATGTCGATTGGGCCTCCGCCCGATTCGTCCGGGCGGCGGATGGCGACTAGAATCGGCAAGCGCGACGAGCCCAGCAGCCCGAATCGCTCATGACCGGTGAAACTAAACAATTCGATATCGGCGACGGTCACGACGGTGCCGCCCGTGAAGCTCGAACCGGGCCTATCAAAACATCCACGGAAAGCGGCTCGCCCGACTCGGATGATGCCGTGACTCCGGCAGCGCCTCCGGTCGCCGAACAGAGCCGAAGCCGAAGCCGAGGCCGTTGGGGCCTGCTCCTTGTCTTGCTCGCCGGTCTCATCTGCCGCGGCGGCCTCATCACCCAGCCGGGGTGGGAGGACGACACCCGCCTCTTCAGGGCGTGGGCGGGCAATCTGGCCACCTATCCGCTCAGCGAATATTTCGACCAAGCCCCCTCGAGCAACTATCCGCCATTGTATCTCCTGGTTCTCAAGGGGATTGGTCATCTGGAAGGCTTCGCTTCTGCCCACTACGACCTCGACATCGATCGCCAGGCCTTGCTCGATGCCCTGATACGAGTCCCCTCCTGCCTGGCGGACTTGTGCATCGCCTTGCTGCTGTTCTTCGAGGGCAGGCGCATCGCCTCGAGTCGCTGCGGAGTCGTGGCGGCTGCTCTCTATTTCCTCAACCCGGTCTCCATCTACAACTCAGCCTATTGGGGGCAAGTCGATGCGGTGCATTCGGCGTTTCTTCTCGGCGCCTTGGTGGCCACCAATCGAATGAGACCGGCCTGGACGGGCATCGCCCTGGGCCTGGCCCTGCTGACCAAACTGCAGAGCATCGCCTTCGCCCCGTTGTTTCTGTTCGACGTCTATCGCTGGCAGCGGTGGCGCGGCGTGGGCGTCCTCATGCTCGGCGGATTGGCCGCTGCCGCCTGTATCTGCGCTCCGTTCGCCGTTTCGGGATCCCTGCCCACCGCCTTGAAGCGAGGATACGTCGATGTCATCGGGCAGTATGAACGACTGTCCATCAACGCCTTCAATCCATGGTACCTCACCGGAACACCCGATGCGCCGGACGCCAACGTGCCCGCCCCGCTGGTGCGACTGGTCGCCGACGGCCAAGACAGCGTCGCCGACGACGCCAGCCCGTGGTTGCATTTGACTTGGCGTAGAATCTCGGTGCTGATCTACGTCACGCTTGTGGCGGTGATTCTTTCCTTGTATGCCTCGAAACCCGGCGTCGCTTCACGGGCCCTCTGCGCGGGCCTACTGGGTCTGGCGTTCTTCCTGGCCCTTACCGAGATGCACGAACGGTACGCCCACCCGGTGTTTGCCCTGCTGCCGCTGTGGGCGATGGGCAACTCATGGCGCGAGCGCGGCTATGTGGCCATGTCCTTCCTGGCACTGCTGAACGTGATCTACGTCATGCATCCGGAGCATCTGGGCAGCGGCATCGCCGTCATCTTCACGCTGTTGTTCGTCATACTGCTGGCCGGCATGGCCGGGCG
>JADFPW010000293.1 GCA_022562105.1 Planctomycetota bacterium | reverse complement strand
CCCGATTCGATCGCCCGCACCCTGCAGCAGGCGTTCGAGGATCGCTCCGGCGGCGGGCGCAAAGGCGGCGGAGGGCGGGGTTCTAGCCTGAAGATCATTGCCGACACCGACAGCAACACCGTGTTCATCCGCGGCGCTGCTCCGAGCATGCTCGAAGAGATCCAAGACCTGATCGCCTCCATGGACACGCCGGAAGGTACCCAGCCGCGCACCATCAAGATCGCCGAAGGCACGCCCAGCGAGATCGCCCAAATTGTAGAGTCCGTCTATGGCGGCGGCCGGGGCGGCCGGGGGGGAAAACGTGGGTCCGGCGGATCGGTGAAGGTCATCGGCGCCGACGCCAGCAAGCAACTGTTTGTCATCGCCCCGGACGATCTATTCGCCGACATCGAAGCCCTGGTGAGCAGTTTGGATGTGCCGTCGGGCGTCGAGCACAAGGTGTTCACGCTCAAGTTCATGAAGGCTTCCGATGCGGTCAAGAAGTTGGATCCGCTCATGCGCTCGTTAGCTAGTGGCAGCAGAGGAAGAGGTGGACCGCGTGGGGGCGGCTACGAGGCCGTGGCCGACGACCGGACGCACACAATCGTGGTCATGGGCAGTCCGGAGATTCTTGATCACGTGACCGGCCTGCTCGCCGAGCTCGACGTGGAAGAGGCCCTGTTGGCCCAGATTCAGTCGGCCTTCTTCAAGCTGAAAACTGCCCGGGCCAACGAGATGGCCCGCAACATCAACAACCTGTTCAAGAAGCGTGGCGGTAGGAATGAAGGCCAAGAGCCTCCGCGAGTCGAAGCCAATCAGTCCACCAACTCGATACTGGTGCTCGGCACGGCGGATGAGATCAAACAGATCCGCGAGATGATCGACAAGGTGGAGAACGAGACCACCGAGACCCCGCTGCAAAACGAGGTCTTCACCCTGCTCAACGCCAAGGCGGACGAGGCCGCGGAAATGCTCAAGACGTTCTTCCAGGATCGTCAGCGGGCCTACAAGCAGGCCGGGGTGCAGATCCCACCGGCCGAGATCGCCGTCTCTATTACGGCCGACGTCGCCACCAATCAGCTGCTGGTGTTGGCCTCCGAACTCAACATGGATCTGGTGCGCCAGCGGATCCTGGAGTTGGATCAGCCGGGGGTCGGCGGTATGACCGCGGCGGTCACCCGCGTCTATCCGATTCAATACGCCGACCCCAACGGTGTGGTGCAGGCCATCAATGGGATGAATCCCCGAGGCGGGCGGCGGCAGGCGCCCAAGGACCGCATCTCCGCCAGCGTGGAGTGGCAAACCAGTGCGGTGATCGTGACCGCCAGCGGCGAGAATCAGGAACGGATTGCGGAGTTGATCGCGGAAATGGATGCGGATCGCGGGGGTTCGGTTCGCGAGATCTACAAGATGGCCAACGGGCGAGCTTCCGACGTGGCCAACATCGCCAACCAGATCATCCGAGGCGGCCGGCAGAGCCGTCAGCGCGGCCAGCAGACTACGGTGGTGGCCAATGATGCGTTGAACATGGTAGTCGTGTCCGGCATGCGGTCGAAAGTGGACGACATTCTGGAGTTGATCAAGTCGCTCGATCTGCCGCCGGACCAGATGGCCGGTCGAAACCCACAGGTATACCCGCTCAAGTACGCCGATCCCAATGCCATGATCGGCGTGCTGCGGAGTTCGTTTCCCCGGGTTCGGGGAATGCGTCCGGATGACTACGTCGATGCAGCCTTCGCCTGGGGAACCGGGGCGCTGGTGGTGACGGCGTCGCAGGACAACCATGCCAAGGTAGCCACGCTGCTCGAACAGATCGACGTGGAGACGGGCGGCAGGCAAACGCACGTGATCAAGCTGACCCACGCCAACTCGGACGACTTGGCCAACCGGTTGAGTCAGATCTTCGGCCGATCAACACGTCGAGCACGCGACGAAGTGCCCATGAGTATTTCGTCTGATCCGGGAACCAACTCGCTGATCGTGTTCGCCAACGACAAGGAGCTGGCCAACATTCAAGAGTTGCTGGAGAAGATCGACGTGCCCCAGGACACCGAAACCGGGCTGTTCGTCGAGATCTACCGGGTGCGTTATGCCGACCCTGGTTCGTTGATCAACACGATCGCCACGACGTTTCGGACGACTCGCCGGGGCAGTCCAATGGACGAGGTCCGGGCCAGCTACGACTGGGGGACCAGTACGCTGGTGATCTCGGCTTCCAAGGAAAAGCACGAGCGCATCGCGGACCTGATCGCCGAGGTGGACACCGAGGGCGTCAACCAGCGGCGGACACACATCATCAAGCTGAAAGAGGCCAACGCCGAGGAGGTCGCCCGCGGCTTCCAGCAGTTCCTCCGGGCCACGCGACGTAACGTTCGCGGTGGCGAAATCCCCATGCAGGTCTATGCCGATCCGGGCACCAACTCGCTGGTGATCTACGCCAGCGACGAGGAGTTGGCTGAGATCCAGGGCTTGTTGTTGGTCGTGGATGTCAAGCCGGAGTGGCTGGAGAAGCGCGAGATCAAATCGTTCAAGCTGACCTACGCCGATGCGTGGGGTGTCAGGGGCATGATCACGGAAATGTTCCGCAGCGTTCGCGGACGTAACGTCTCGCCGGCGGACCAGGTGACCAGCATGGCCGACGGGAGCTCAAACTCCCTGGTGGTCAGCGCCTCTCGAGACAACATGGAGCAGATCGAGAAGCTCATCGCGGAAGTGGACAAGAAGGACGCTTCGCAACGCGAGGTCCACGTCGTCCAGGCCGACCATGCCGACTCGTTGGCTCGGGCGCTCATGGCTACATTCGGAAGTACAGGGCGCAACAGACAACAGACGATCACGATTACCAACCCCCCGGGCACCGATAGCCTGCTCATCAAGGCCAACGATCAGGAGTTCGAGGAGATCATGGCTGCCCTGGACGATCTGGAAACGCTCGGCGAGGAGATCGGCGGCGACGTTCGCGTCATTCGTCTGGAGAAGTCAGACGCCGAAGAGCTGCTAGCTGTCGTGCAGGAAATCCTGCGCCAGCCGGGATCCGGCCGCAGCCGAGGTGGCGAATTGGCCGGCGACGTTCGCGTCAGCGTGATCCCCAGCGCCAATGCGTTGATCATTTCGGGCGAGACCGAAGAGCTCGATCGCATCGAGCCCATGATACGTGACCTCGATTTCCAGACTATCGGCCCCGAGGCGGAGATCATCCGGCTGGTCCATGTGGATCCCTCGCGGATCGAGCCCATCCTGACTAGGATGTATGGCGACTCGAGCGGGCGTTCTCGCGGGCGCGGCGAGGATGTTCCGGTGATCGTGGCCGACGATATGTCGAAGACGCTGCTGGTCTACGCTTCTCCGGTGGACTTCAACAAGATCGAGGCGCTGGTGGCCAAGCTGGATACCCCGGACACGGGCGTCGCGTCGGGTGTCAAGATCATCCCGGTTCAGTCGGGGATCAACGTTTCGGATCTGGCGGCGACGTTGGACAGTCTGTTGGCCGAGTCGTCGCGCTACGAAGCGGAGGCGTTGGGCATCCCGCGCAAGCAGGTGGCCATCACCGCGGACGTGCGAACGAATACGATCATCGTCGCCGGCGCCCCGTCGCGATTTGCGGAGGTCGAGCAGTTGGTGCGGACGTTGGAATCGATGGGTCCGGCGGGCGGTCGAAAAACGATAATCTTGAAAGTCAACACGATGAACCCGGAAGATCTCAAGCGGGTGATCGAGCAGATGTCCAGCGAATCATCGAGCAGTTCGTCGCGGAGTAGCAGGCGGCGGCGATAGGAATTGAGTAGGTTCGGCAGTGTGGCAGATTCAAGTGTAGCAGATTCAAGTGTGGCACCGGTTTTCAACCGGCGAAGGACACAGGTTGCAAACCTGTGCCACACAAAGTGAAGGACACAGGTCGCAAACCTGTGCCATACCATGGGGATGAGCCCTGAGACGGGAGACCTTCCGGAACGGAATCCGGAGGATCAACGGCAAGGAGGCCGGTTTATGTCGGGCGAAAAAATGTCGGCAAAGAGGCTGAGGAACAACGTCATGAGACCCTTGATGTGTCTGATCCTCGGATTGGGATCGAGTGTGGCCCTGGCTCAGACGGCGGCGGAGGATCGAGAGCGAGTCGACTCGGTGCCCGACGTGGATCTGAGCGCCACCGAGATGAACCTGTCCGGCTCCGAGATTGATGTCGAGACGCTGGGCTCGGACACGATCATCATCACCGCCACCGAGGAGGATCTGCGCATCCTCGAGTTGCTCGTTAAGCAGCTCGATGCAGCCAAGACTCCCAAGCGGCTGGAGATCGTCCTTCTCGAGAAGCGCGACGCCGCCGAGGTGGCGACCCGTTTGCAGCAGGCGGTCAATGCCATGACCGACATGGGTCAGGATCGTCGGCCCGAGGATCACGTGGACATATTCGCCTTTGGCTCCAACATCCTGATGATCTCCGCGCCCGAAACGCGCATGGAAGAGATCGTGCGCATCGCCAAAGCCCTCGACGCCGCCCCCGATATGATCCCCGACAAAGAGCCCATGGTCTTCCAGGTCAAGAATCGCAAAGCGGCCGAAGCGGCTACCAAGCTCAAAGAGGTCATCGACCGCCTGCGGGCCAACCGGCGCATTCCCGAGATGCCCGATTTCCACGACTGGCGGCAGCGCCTGACCGACCTGTTCGAGAATACCGAAACGGCGGATTACGAGGAGCTGTGGAACCTGTCCGACGGCTCCGACATCCGGGTGCTGGCGCGGCCCCACCCGCACGGCTCGCTGGCCTTCGTGTTCGACGATGTGACCGAGCGGATGCGCCTCGAGCAGCAATACCGCCATTCGATCGACCTGCGCCGGGCCACGCTGGACCGGCTGGACGAGGGGCTGGCGGTGTTCGGGCCGGACGGATTGCTGCAACTGGTCAATAACGCCTTCCACGAGATCTGGGGCACCGATGCCGAGACCGTCCGGCCCTCGATGCATGCCAGCGAACTGCTGCCGCTGGTGCGCGGGCTGACGGTGGAAACCGATGTGTGGTCGCGGCTGATGAATTTCATCACCGGCGCGGAATCGCGCCAGGCCTGGGGCGCGCGCCTCACGCTGGGCACCGGGCGCATCCTCGCCGCCCGCTTCGCCTCGCTGCCGGACGGCTCGACCATGGCGGCGTTCACCGACGTCACCGACAGCGAGCGGATTGCGCTCGCCCTGCGCGAGCGCAACGAGGCGCTGGAGGCGGCGGAGGAAATGCGCGCGGCGGTCATGGACCAGATCTCGCACCGGCTGCGCACCCCGCTGAACACCATCTTCGGCTTCGGCCAGCTCATCGCCGACAGCCGCTTCGGCACGCTGACCGACGCGCAGCGCGGCTATGCCGACGGCATTCTCGAATCGGCGCGGCATCTGCTGGCGACGATCGACGATGTCACCGAGCTGGCGGCGCTGGAGATCAATTCGCTGCACGACCACGGCGCCGAGTTGTCGCTGGGCGACACGCTGATGCTGACCGGGCGGCTGCTGGAGAAGCGCGCCACCGAGGAGGGCGTCGAGCTGCGGATCATCGCGCCGCAAGTCGGCTGCGAGGCGGCCTGCGACGCCGGGCGGCTGCGCCAGATCGTGTTCAACATGACCACCGATGCGATCAGCCGCTGCTGCGACGGCGGCAAGATCGAACTGGGCGCCCGCGCGGGAGAGGATGGC
>JADFPW010000292.1 GCA_022562105.1 Planctomycetota bacterium | reverse complement strand
TGGACGCTGCGAGGACCCCGGCCGGCGGATTCGGCGCTCCGGTGGTTCGTGAACGCAAGTCAGGCGACCAGGGCGAGCACTACACGCCTTCCTGCCTGCGCCCGAAACGGCGCAACCCGGACGATTGGGCGGATAGAGGCCTATTCAGCGTCCTAGAAAACGCCTGCGGGTGCTGGGCAATCCATTAGCCGGTCCACGAGACTGGGATGCTGCGGGTGGCGGCGGTATACTCTTGCGTGGGTCAACGTCTCGTCGGAGCGCGGGCTGGCGAATAGCCCGCCGCGGCCGGCGAAGGCGGCAGCGAAGGAGTCTAACGATGTGGGGAAAGCGGACAGGGTTGAGGCGGCTATTGATTCTGGCGTGCGCCGCGGTCGCCGTGGCGACGTGGGCGGTCCCGCCGGTGTGGGCGGGTGGCGGACCGGAGAACGTTCTGCTGCTGATCGATCCGCTGTCAGCCGACTCCATGTACGTGGGCAACTACTACAAACAGGCCCGCAACATACCCGATCGCAACGTGCTCTATCTGCCGGCTGCGCCCGACGGGACCAATTACGCCGAGTTCAGCGAGACGAACCTGCCGGTGCTGTTGGGCATGTTGAACCAGCGACACGTGGCCGACCACATTGACTACGTGGTCATCCCTCCGGGCGGGGACTATCGGCTCAGCGCCTCGGGGTTCATTTTCGACTTTTGCTCGCCGGTCAACAATTTCTCCACCTCGTCGTTGTACACGATGGCCTACCTGTCCGACGCCATCCTGGACAGCGTAAGCGGCACGTCGTCGGGAATGATCCAGACCACGCCCAACCAGTACTTCTCCTCCGACGACACGGCCATCGCGTTCGACAACTCGCTCGCATGGCTTTCCGGCGAGCCGAGCGAAAGCGACAACGCCCGCCGCTATTTCATCGGTGCCATGCTCGGATACAGCGGCCTGCGCGGTAACACGATCGAAGAGACCATCGCCATGATCGACCGCAGCGTGGCGGTGGACGGTACTCAGCCGCTGGGAACGTTCTACTTCATGAAGACGACCGACCCGTTGCGTAGCGGGCCGCGCGATCCGTTCTTTCCCGCGGTGATTGCGTCGATGCAGGCGCTGGGGGCCGACGCTGAACAGATCGACGACTGGCTCCCGACCGGTCGTCACGACGCCCTGGGCATTCTGACCGGGGCGGCGAACCCGGACATCCTCACCGAAGACATGACCATTCTGGACGGGGCCTTCTGCGACCATCTGACCAGTTGGGCAGCCGACTTCGATCAATCGGCCCAGGCGAAAATGTCCGAGTGGATCATCGTCGGAGCCAGCGGGTCGGCGGGCACGGTCGAGGAACCCTGCAACTATCCGGGCAAGTTTCCCCATCCGCGGATGCACTTGTACTACTATCAGGGGCTATCGCTGGGCGAGGCGACACTCCGAAGCCTGGAGTACGTGCCGTATCAGGTTCTGCTCTACGGGGATCCATTGACCCGACCGTTCGCCTACCTGCCGGTGGTTTCCGTGCCCGATGCGCCGATCGGCCCGGTGTCGGGCACGATCATCCTGACGCCGTCCGCGACGACCGATCACCCCGACGCGGTGGTGGGTTCCTTGGATCTGCTCGTCGATGGCGTTTTGGTTTCCTCCATCGCCGACGGGGACGCCTTTTCGCTGGACACCACGTTGCTGGCTGATGGTTTCCATGACCTGCGCATTGTGGCCTACGAGGATTCCGACATCGCCTCGCAAGGACGATGGGTGAGCCAGATCGAGGTAGCCAACCAGTCGACGTTTACCACTCTCGACGTGACCCCAACCTCGGGCGACCTGGCCACGCTGTTTGACATCAACGTGTCCGCCGGCGGGGCGGAGCTGTTGGAGATTCGTCTGTTCCAGAACGGCCGCGTGGTGGCGGCCACCAATGCCGGCTCCGACTCGTTCCCCTTGTGGGGGCAGGCGCTGGGCGGCGGCACGGTCAGGCTGGTGGCTGAGGCGGAGTTCACCGACGGCACCCGGGCCAGGAGTGCTCCGGTGACTATTGACGTAAACAACACGGGCAACGTCGACGGCGGGCCTCGCGGCGGCGAGCCGGCCATCGCGTTCAGCTACCATCTCGACGTGCCGTTCAACGAGGGCATCATCGTCGATCTACCCGGTACCGACGTTTTCGATCCGGACCTGACCTGGTCGGTCGTCGATCTACCAGCGCAGGCCAGCGTGGTCGGTGACGGCCCGACGCGTCTGGTGTTTCCCGACGAGTTGGCTGAGGGGACCGACACCCTGACGTTCTACGTGAACCAGGACAGCAATCAGTCCAACCTGGGAGTGGTGACCCTGCGGTATCAAGCCTGCCTGCCGCCGTTGATCGAGACCCAACCGGCGGACCAGACCGTATGTATATTCGCAACCGCGACGTTCACCGTCGTCTCGCCCGATGGAGCGGCGTATCAATGGTATCACAACGACGAAGTGATCGACGGGGCGACATCGGCCACGTTGGTCATCGAGGAGGTGCAAGTCAACGACGTGGGCAGCTATCGAGCCGACGTGGCCAGCGAATGCGGCACGTGGATCAGCAGCGAATCGGCGACGCTGACTACCGACGGTCAATTCCCGGTCATCGCACCTCAACCCGTTGATTTTGTCGCTGATTGCGGGGGTCTCGCCGTTTTTGTCAGCGGAGCCACCGGCGATCCGTTGCCTGCGTTTCAATGGCAGTTCAATGGCCTGGATATTCCGGGTGAAAACGGCGCCCTGCTGATTCTTCCCGAAGTGGATGCAGCGGATGAGGGCGAATACCAGTTGGTGGCCTCGAACGACTGCGGCAGCGCGATCAGCGACCCAGCCCTCCTGACCGTGGTCGGCTGCGCCGATGCTCCGCACATCGTGTCCGCCGGTAGCGTGGTGACCCACGGCGACCTCGGTGAGCTGACCATCGATCTCTCACTCGAGGGAATCACTTCCGAATCTCGCATCGGTGGCGGAACCATCGTGGTGGTGGTCTTCGACCGCGACATGGACGCATTGATCGCGGAGAATCCTGAGAACATCGACGTTGTTGGAGTCAACGAAGGGCCCATCGACCCAGTCGACATGCAGGCCGTGCTCACCGATGGAACGGTTCTCACCATCACCTTCCCCGGTTTGGCGGGCAGCGCACTGGCTAACCAAGATGTTTATACTTTCGATCTCTCGTTGCTGGAGGCGGCGGGCGGCGGCACGATCGGGGAGGGCGGCGACGCCGACTTCGATCTGCGCCTGTTGGAAGGTGACGCCAGCGACGACGGAGCTGTCGATCCGCTGGATAGCGGCGCCGTCCTGGCTCGATTCGGGGGCGACGTCGCCGAGCTCGCCCGATTCGACATCAACGCCGATGGAGCCATCGACCCCTTGGATGCCGGAGCCGTTCTGGCGCGATTCGGAAACAGCGCCCCCTAGGACATTTCCTTCTGGGTAGCAGACGGCCGTTCATTACGCGCCTACGGGGGTTCCGGAGAGCCGCTTACCCTCATTTCATGTGCTTGCCTTGTTGACCGATAAAACACCTGCCGATGCGCGCACACCGCGCGCATCATTCCGTGCGCGCTCGCGTGCGCAGAATCTGCCGATCCGGGTCATCGCATGAGGCCGAGATCGGTTGTCGAGGAGCGACGTGACAGGGACTCAGTCGTCAATCGAATGTCCAGCCGCCCAGCGGCCTGGGCCACCACTCTTGTCGGGGCGAAGGCTATTGGGAGCCAAGCGAAAAACGGTGGGCTGCGCAATGCCACTAGACGGATCGTGGGGAAGTTTCTTTGGTCGACTGGTGTCGGCCCAAGTGGTCAGCTTCCTCCTTTTCGTCCCCCACATGGCCAAGTTCACCCGGTTCCAGACGCGAAACCTGTTCCAGTGGAGCCGCACGGACGCGGTGTGTCTCTTGGTGGGCGTCGTTCTGGTGGGTCTTTGTTTCATGCTGGCCCACCAGCTCATTCGCGTGGCCGGCGGGCCGCGGCTCAAGCACCTTTCGGGGCATTTGTTCCTCTTGGCATTCGGAGCCGGAGTGTTGGCCAACGCCGGGGCGGGCCTATCGCGGCTCGGCGAATCAGTCGATGGTGTGGCAGCGGTGTCCGGCGTGATCCTGCAAACCGCGTGGCTGCTGCTGGTGGCGTGGGTGGCCTACTCTTGGGGGCGACCGTCATCGAAGTCAGTGCTGCGGGCGCGACAGGCGTGTCAGGTGCTTTGTCCGGTGTTTCCGCTGGCGGCCTTGGCGTTGTTGTCCTTGCCGACCTATCCCCCGGCGGTGGATCCCTCGCCGGGCGTACCCGCGGTCGCGACGACGCCAGCTGCGTCTTCTGCGGCGGACCGTGGGTCGATTTACGTCTTCGTCTTCGACGCCTGGTCATACGAGCGCACGTTTCGAGAAGGCCACCTGCGCGCGGAGTTCATCAACCTCAGCGAGCTGGCCCGCAAGTCACTCGTCTTTCACGACGCCCATTCGCCAGGCCCGGACACCGAACGCTCGATGCTCGGGCTACTCTTCTCAACCGACGACCCCGTTTCCAGTGATGCACACGGATTCGGATTCGAGAAGGACGGAGCCTTCGTGTCGGCCCAAGATTATGAGAGCCTCTTTGCCCTCGCGTCGTCCGCCGGACTCAGAACCCACTTCAGCGGGTTCTTTCTGCCTTACCGATGGTGGCTTGGCGACCAGGTCAATGTGTTGCAAACCTATCCCTGGCACAAATACTACCTGGGGGCCGACGTGCTGACCCGCACGGGTCTGCATCTACTGAAAGGAACGGCCTACTGGACCGATCCGTGGACGAGCTTCGTTCGTCCTAGAACGGACGTGCTCCTTTCCGATACCCAAGCGCGATGGGTCCACCGCAACATGAAGCGGGACGTGTTGGATGTTCTGGCTGGCCCATCGGAACAGACATTCGCCGTGTTTCACTACCCATTACCTCATTTTCCGTACCTGTGGAATACGGATGGCTCGTATGACCAACGTTGGGCGGGCTCCTGGGAGGATCCGGACGTCGAGGGTTACGAACGCAACCTCGCAGCGTTGGACGCGCTGATCGGCACTTTCATGAACACCCTGAAGCGTACCGGCCGGTTCGAAGATGCGACCATCGTGCTGACCTCGGATCACACGTGGAATAACGACCCCGACCGCTGGAACGGCCGCATCGACACACCGTCCACACACGTGCCATTGCTGGTCAAGTTGCCGCGGCAGCAGCATACGAAAGACGTGACCGTCCGATTCCAAACCCATGAACTGCGTCGGATCGTCAGCGACGTCCTGGATGGGAAGATCGATCCCGGTCAATTGGTAGCCCGCATCCAACCGACGAAGGCGGAGATTGAAACGCCATCGACGCTCGCCGGACTTGTGCAGTAAGGAGCTGAATCGATCATGAACGAGATCCTCTTAGCCTACATCGACCCGGGAATGGGGAGCATGCTTCTTCAGTTCATAATCGGCTCGCTGGTCGGGGGTGTATTTTTCTTCCGGCGGGCGTTCTTTCGAGTGGTGGGGCTGCTGACCGGCGGATCTGGAGGTTCGTCATCCGGCGGCGATGACCAGTCAAACGATACTACCTGAACGTGACCGATGCCCACTCAACTGACGGAAAAACCGATACGCAACGCCGCTTCCTTTCGTGACCCGAGCGGCTTCGCCTTCGAGCTCGACGGGC